>JABDLW010000493.1 GCA_013001805.1 Saprospiraceae bacterium
CATTTACCGTGTGCCAACTGGTTACCAGTGGAGCCAGCTTTTTATCAATATTTTCCTCAGTGACCCAATTGTGCATCGATTTTTGCTGAAAATTCCACATAGCACTATGGCAGCCAATACTGGTGAAATCACTCAGGGGGATGCCAGTAAAAAGAAAGCTGAAATATTGTGGTAGATGTAGTGAGTGGCGGATTTGTCCATATAAATATGGCCGGCGGTATTTGAGCCAGAACATTTGGAAACCCGAGTTGACCATTCCTACACCCGGAGACCCGGTCTCGATAGGATGGAGTTTATGTTGATTATGCCGGTATTCAAAGTCTTTGTACAGGGAGTGAGGAAAGGCTTTTTTGGTACTGAAAAGAGGAAATATGGGATCACCTTTATGGCCAATGTGAACCAAAGTGGTCGAGCTACATGTGAAATTGAATCCCCGAAGATCATAGGTCCTCATGGATTCAACTTTTGCGATGGTTTTAACCACCCACGATGTTGCTCTTTCGAGGTTACCTGCTTTGTCTCCTTCATCGTCTTCTGTAGACACAATTGGAACCTTATCAGATTCAAGAACCTGGAGACTACTATCCAAGATAAAATGTCGTTTCCAGGCCTCACCAATATCAAAGATCACAATAATTTTCTTCCGTTTTGCCATATGATTAGTTGAAGCCAGAGACCTGCGAGTTTAGTAGCCTTGACTTTAAAAATAAAAGCCTGTTAATCAGCTAAATATATACTTTTTTTAAGATTCTCTCATTTCCGTTTCATCATCAATGGCTGCGAATCAGATTGGAAAAAAATCTTCAGTTTGAGGTTGCGTTTTCGCCTCTGTTTTCGTTCATAGGAAAAGGTGTCTTTCTATGATGCTTAAAACAAACTTTTCCACTTTCAAATCGATTGCAAGTATTAGATTTATGCAATGTTTGAAGGCAAGAATTTTTCCTATTCAAGTCTGCAACTTAATATGTATTCAATCTTATAAATAACATTAATTTTTTTTACATAATCTACTGCCATATGAAACAAAACTATGTGCTTATTTTGTTCCTTTTGGCTTGCTGTGGCTTCGCCTATGGACAACAGCAAGTTAGAGGAACAATAACAAATTCTGAGGATGGTGAACCCATGATTGGGGTGACGATTCTCGAAAAAGGTACTACTAACGGTACCGTGACGGATTTTGATGGTTCATATTCCATATCGGTTCAGCAAGGAGCGGTGTTGGAATTTTCTTACACCGGATTTGATGCTCAGGAGGTTGAAGTAGCTGGTCAATCAGAAATTAACCTCTTGATGACTCCTGGTATCCAGTTACAAGAGGTGACGGTTACCGCCTTAGGCATTGAACGATCTACTAAAGCCCTGCAATATTCAGTGACAGATGTGGGTGGAGAGAAATTTCAGGAAGCCAGGGAGGTAAATGTGGCCAATGCACTCTCGGGAAGAATCGCTGGTGTTAATGTCAGCAAGATTGCATCGGGTCCAGCGGGATCAAGCCGCATCGTAATCCGTGGTAATGCATCTTTGCAAGGAAACAACCAGCCCTTGTATGTCATTGATGGAATTCCGATGGATAATTCCGGATTTGGTCAAGCTGGTATTTGGGGGGGGCGCGACGAAGGTGACGGGCTTTCCAGTATCAATCCCGATGACATTCAGTCTATCACGGTTTTAAAAGGTGCCAGTGCCGCAGCTCTTTACGGTTCCCGAGCTGCAAACGGCGTGATAAATATAGTCACCAAACAAGGAAAGCAACGGAAAGGTATCGGCGTCGAATTCAGGTCAAATTACACCTTTGATCAAATTAATGATTTGAGAGAGTATCAGACTGAATACGGTCAAGGAGATTTTGTCTCAACCGATCCCACCAATCCGGATGCCACCAGGATTGCAGTAGCACCAAGAACCCAGGCTGAAGGTACCGGATGGAATGCCCGTTCTTGGGGACCCAGATTAGGTTCTGGTACTTTCGTTGCTTTTGATGGTCAGAGTCGGCCCTACGTAGATGCTGGGGATAACTATCCCCGATTTTACCGGACTGGAAGTACTTTGACTAATAGTCTCTCCTTGACCGGTGGAAGCGCCACTCAGAACTTTAGGTTTTCTGTGGCTGATTTACGTAATCAGGCTATTGTTCCTAACTCCGGATTTGATCGTACCAATGTTTCGTTATCTACTAATTCGAAATTCGGAGAAAAACTGACTTTAACTGCTAAAGTGCTTTATTCTCATGAAGAGGCCAAAAACCGGCCTTACTTGTCAGATTCACCCGCAAATGGAATTCTTTCGATGTATTATGTTCCTAGAAATTCCAATATTGACTGGTACCGGGGCGATCCCGACAAATTGGGTGCGGTACCTAGCGGATTAAGTGATGACAGTTACACAGCCTGGGGTAAAAGTATCGGTGAAGAATTACCCGCCGGTGAACATAACTGGCATCAAAATCCCTGGTGGACTTCCTATCAGTTTGACAATGACGACAATCGGGATCGATTGATTACATCCGGTCAACTTCGCTATGACATCACCAATTGGTTGTATGTTCAGGGTCGTGCCGGTATGGATTGGTATACCAGAAGGGAGACAGACTTGGTGCCACAAGGAACTTCTTATCAGAGAGGAGGTAGTTTGACTGAGGGTGAAGACCGGGTCAGGGAGATCAACCTGGAATATATGCTTGGTGTAGACAAGAGCTTTGGTGACTTTTCAGTGAATGCTTTCTTCGGTGGTAATAGAATGCGTAGAAACAATGAACGAATTTCCGCGAATGGAAGTGGTTTCAATGTGCCGTTCTTTGAGGCGATCAATAATACAGTCACGAGAAACTTTGGATATGGTTTTAGCGAAAATGGCATCAATTCCATTTTTGGATCAGCTGAAATTGGTTATAATAATTACCTATATCTCACCGGTACAATGAGGAAGGACTGGTTTTCAGTATTGAATCCGGAAAATAACAGCATACTGTATCCATCTCTGGGGCTAAGTTTTGTATTTACTGATGCGCTGAAAATACCCACTTCATCAGCATTAAGCTTTGGTAAATTCAGAGCTTCATGGGCTCAGGTAGGAAACGTAACCATTGGTGCTTATTCGACCAACCTAACGTACTCACTTAAACAGTCACACGCTGGATATACATTAGCATCATTCTCTTCAGCCGGTGGTAACAATGGTTCGATTCCAAATCCGAATCTAAAGCCATTGACTTCCACTGAAGTCGAATTTGGCTTCGATTTACGCTTCTTTAATAATCGTTTGGGATTAGATCTTACGTATTATCGTCAAAAGACGACAGAAGATATCTTGAATGCCACCATTTCTCGCACATCCGGCTTTGGTTCTACGCTGGTAAACCTGGGAGAGATGAGAAACAACGGAATTGAGATCTTGTTAACTGGTTCACCAATCAGAAGTGCATTAACCTGGGATGTTTCATTTAACATTGCCAAAAACGAAAATGAGGTAGTATCACTGATTGAAGGTACCGATGAATTGGTCATTGAAGAGCCCAGAACCCGTACGGTTTTTACCAAACATATAGTGGGATATCCTTTTGGCACTATAACCGGGCTAATTCATAAGACTTCACCTTCGGGAGAATTGGTCTACGATGCAAACAATGGTTCACCGATTCAATCCGATGGTTACGAGATCATTGGCAATGGAATAGCTGATTGGACGGGAGGTCTAAACAATTCCTTCTCTTATAAAAATTTCAATCTGGATTTCCTCATTGATTTTAAAATTGGAGGCGACATATATTCCGGTACAAACGTTCGTCTGACGCAGGCAGGTCTGACAGAGATATCTCTGCAGGGACGGGAAGGTAAAGATCCATTGGTAGTAAGCGGGGTAACTCAGACTGGAACCAACGATGATGGTTCTCCGATTTATTCTCCATTCAATCAGACATTGACTCCTTCTGAGGCAAGGTCCTATTGGGGTAATGCTTCCAGGACATCGGAGGTTTTCACCTACGATGCATCCTTTGTCAAGTTCCGTCAAGTGTCCTTTGGATACAATTTTTCCAGGTCCTTCCTGGATAAGACCCCACTTACCAATCTTCGCCTTTCATTTGTCGGTCGAAATTTGGCTATTCTCTTCAAGAATACACCCAATATTGACCCAGAATCGAGCTATAACAACAATAATGGTGGACAGGGC
>JABDLW010000494.1 GCA_013001805.1 Saprospiraceae bacterium
CCTCTGTAAAGCATCTGATTCGTGCAATCTTCAAATCAAATTTGGCCAAATCGTGGATGGTCACGGATGATGGTTCTGACTAGAAAAATCATTATATTGCCAACATCCATTCACCAGTAAAATCGTACGAGAAATGAATAAGTTGCTACTGCTTGTATTGACAATGATTTTGTCTCCTATGTTAAAAGCACAAAATCCCCTCAACATTATAGCGATTGGTGCTCACCCGGATGACTGCGATCATAAATTTGGTGGTACAGCTGCACTTTTTGCAAAAATGGGACATAATGTGAAATTTCTCGCACTTACCAGTGGCGACGCCGGGCATCAAAGTCAGGGAGGCGGTGCCCTGGCTAACCGGAGACGGGCCGAGGCCAAACAGGCCGCAATGCGATTAGGAATTGCCGAATATGAAACCCTGGATAATCATGACGCCGAGCTTATGCCCACTTTATTGGTGCGACATCAGGTGATTCGAAAAATTCGTGAATGGAATGCCGACATCGTCTTGGGTCTCAGGCCCTACGATTATCATCCGGATCATCGCAATGCAGGAAAGGTGGTTCAGGATGCGGCCTATATGGTCATCGTACCCAATGTCTGCCCGGATACTCCACCCCTTGAAAAAAATCCGGTGTTTTTATATATGCAAGATCGCTTTCAAAAACCATATCCCCACACACCGGACATCGTGGTTGCAATTGATGAAACTATAGAACAAAAAATTGATGCGCTTGACGCCCATGAATCACAAATGTATGAGTGGGGACCATGGACGGAAGGCCGAAGCCAGGATCAGGTGCCAACCGGCAAAAAAGAAAGAAGAGCCTGGCTGGCTGAGCAACTAAAAAAACGATCCGGTCAATTTTCTGAGTCCAAAAATGAATCACTCAAAAAATGGTATGGGACTGAAAAAGTGAATCAAATAAAATATATCGAAGCCTTTGAAATTGCGGAGTATGGCTATCAACCTTCCGACGAGGAAATAAGACGAATGTTTCCCATGTTAAAGGAAATGAAACCATAGACCAATGGGCATAGTCCTTATGGGCACCTCTATTTACCCCTGAATGAGGAAAAATTTAATAAGATGCGAGCGAGATCAGGCTGGAGGAAGAAAGATAGCCGTAGCTATCTGACTGACCCGTCTGCTGTAGCATGCTGGGCAAGCGATCAACGAAGTATGGTGAAGCATATTATTAAATATATTTTCAAAGAAAATTGTTTCTACCATGAATGGGGTAATTAGAGGTACCCTTATGTAATGTAGTAAACTATCAATAAATAGAGTATCTGACTGGAATTGACCACAGTAATCGATCATCAGAAACAGTAGCTTCTACTTTTGACCCAAAGGTGCGGGCACTGTTAAAATCAGGGGCCTGCAATGATGGATTTTCAGATTCTGCGGTCACAACAATTATTTCTGAGCAGTTTTAAATAATATCCTTGCAAAACCGCTACACTGCATTTTTAATTCAGCTAAAAAAGTTCACAACATTATTGATAAAAATGTTATAAATTACCTGATCAGGTTCTGTGCGAATTGCTTTTTTGCATATTGACGATGTGCATTCATCTCTATAAAAAAATATAAAATGGAATTCACTTTGAAAACCACTATTAAAGCATCGAGCAAGGAGATTTATACTACATGGTTAAAGAGCGAAGGTCATTCCATCATGACAGGAGGATCGGCAAAAATCACGAATAAAGTTGGAAGTAGTTTTTCAGCCTGGGATGGGTACATCGAAGGCAAAAACATTGTATTGGAACCTTTTGGCAGGATTGTCCAATCCTGGAGGACTACTCAGTTTGATGCGAGTGATGAAGATTCCCGGATCGAATTACTGCTGGAAGAGATCGACGGTCAAACAGAACTCACGCTTATTCACACCAATTTGCCTGATGACAGCGAGCATTACATTAATGGTTGGGATGAACATTACTTTCAACCTATGAAGGCATATTTCGGTAGTTTTTAGTCAATTTTTTTTAGCCATTTCAACCGGATTTGATAGTATTCCAACACCCTCCAATTCTATCTCGACAATATCACCGGGATGCATGGCCTGGGTACTACCCGGAGTTCCGGTAAAAATTACATCACCGGGAAGGAGAGTAACATAATGGCTGATATAGCTGACGATCTCATCTACAGAATAAATTAAATCCTTACTACTTTCGGATTGCACCACATCACCGTTCAATCGCGTCTGTAACATGAGGTTGTCATAATCAAGACCGGTCGTTATAGCGGGACCAATCGGACCAAATGTGTCGGAGCCTTTGGCTCTTAACCATTGCAGATCTATCTTCTGCCAATTTCGTTCACTAACGTCATTTCCTGCAGTCACTCCGAAAATATATTCCTGAGCCTGAGCAACAGATACTTTGCTCGCTGTCTTCCCAATCACTACGACAAGCTCTCCTTCATAATGGAGATCGGTAGCATCTACCGGCATCATAATTGGATCATTGTGCGCAATAACGCAGGTGGGGTATTTTGCAAAAAGGCCCATATGATCCGGAATGGGTCTGTCCCCAATGTGGCTTCGATAATTTAATCCTACCGCCAAAACTTTGGATGGTTTGCAGGGTGGCAAAAGTTTAATTGCCGATACAGCCACGGTTTTTCCCGTCGGAACGGGATCAGAAAATAAATCCCCCTGCAATTCTCTGATCACATCACCCTCCAGGATACCAAATGATTCCTGATTTTCAGAGCTGTAACGCACAAACTTCACAGGATTACTTTGTGAATTTGCTAAGTTGCTGAGAAAAACCAAGACCAGCAGCATTAATAGATTTCGTTTCATGTTGATACTATTTTAAAGCAGTGAAATAACAAAATACAAAAACCTGACACTGAATTATCAGTTGCAAAAAATCAGATAGCAAAAAGTAAGTAAAATCTATACCGTAGTTTCATGACTACCAAAATGCGAAACATTAAAGTATCCCGATGCCAACACCCTCTGGTTGGCTATTTCTTTTACCCATTTTTCAGGTAAGCCAGTAAATCAGCCATTTCTTGCACGCTCAATTGCGTGTGCAGGTTTTCGGGCATCGCCGAGATCTCAGAAAATTTCAGGCTTTTTATTTCATCGCGGTCCAGGGTGACTTCGCTGCCGGCGGGTTCCTTTACAGTCACGCTATTCGGACTGAGATTTCTTATGACTCCCGAATAGTGCTTTCCCCCACCAGACTCAATCATACATAGTTCATAACCATCAGCTATAGATTTATTGGGCTGTAAAATATCCAGCAGGATAGAGGCCTTATTGCGGTTTCGAATGGCCGCCAGATCCGGTCCAAAAGCAACGCCATCCATGCCGCGAATCTGATGACAGCTGGCACAACTCTGTTGGAATATCGTGGCTCCTTTTTCACTTGATCCATCCAGATCGAGTGATCTCTGATATTCATTCCACACCGCATCTGCATTCAGTTCATTTCCTTTCAGGTGAATTCTGGCCAAACTACGAACCTCCATGTCAGCGCTATTTAACAAAGACACGGTTTGTGACCATGACAGGCTCGTGGAGTGAACTTGCCCCTGACTGATCGCTTGCAATAATATTAGTCTCCTGGCATTATTTTGCAAGAATATAGAGACAGCCATATTCCTCTCTGAAGGGGACAGATTGGGCCATACCGAGATTAAAATATCTGTTGCTGTTTTATCCGGAGCGTCCGTCAGCACCTCCAGAACTGCTGAGCGGACAACCGGCGACGCAGTCTGATCAGTCAGTGGCGACCGGAGTTTGTCAATATGATCTGCAGGATTAGTCCAACCAATTACACGTATCGCATCGGCCAACATTGCTTCACTGGAATTGGGCATTTTTAATACAGAGATCGCCTTGGTTAAAAGCGTATTAAGCTCGACAAAATATCCAGCTGTATGGAGCAAGGCAAGGGACCTTGATCTGTACGTGGGATCGGTTTCTTCCGCGAAAACCGCTGTAAGCATCTTGATATTTTGATCATGAATCGTAAAACCTGACTGCTGCTCCAGTGCTTTAGTCATTCCCTCCAGCACAAATGCACCAAACCATCTATCTTTTGAATCTTCAAGTATTTCTTCTAAAAATTGGTTTAATTTATTGCTATTTCCATTTCTAGCTCCGGTTTCACCCAACAACTTAAATAGTGCCTCGGTGCCGTCTGACTGCTTGTTTCGAAAGGCAGTAGCCGCGCTTTCATATACTTTTCTGAGATTTATTTCCCGGGCCGAAAGGGCTGCATAGTGTATCCAGGTGTCTTCGATATCGCGCAGCAATATTTTTATTCGTGCATCTGAGGAACTTGAATTAGCGATTTCTCCTAAAGTTAGTAGCAATTGATATCGAACCTTTGGGTTTTCATCTTCCACCATTTTTAATAATTGATCTGATAGTACAGGAAACCGAGCCAGATGTAATTCAGCTATCTTAATTGCATTTTCTCTGACCCCGGGAGCTTCATCCTTAAGCATGGCCATTAAAACTGCTTCGTTCATGCCGCCTTTGCCTTCCAATAACCAAAGTCCGTGTGCTTTCCCAAGGGGAGATTTCGTCTTTAAGATAAATTCATCGAGTTTAGGAATGATTTCGGGATCAGCGCTGTCCATAAGTAACCTTTGAGCATGTGTTCGCCACCAACTATTTTCTGAGGCCAATTTTTCAATCAATAAATCAATCCCCATATTTCCCATATCAATGCGGTCAACAAAATTGACTGGTGGGGTTCCGGAAGGACTAATCCGGTAAATCCGGCCCTGGTCACTGCCTGCGTATAAATCACCCGAATCAATCACATCTTGTGATAGCCACTCGGGATGTTCGATTATCTTGCGATAATAGTCAAGAACATAGATTGCTCCATCCGGACCAATATATTGATTGACGGGTCTAAACCAGGAATCCGTGGAGGCAAGAAATTCCCTCCCGGTCAACAGATTAGCGGATTCGAAAGTCGATCCCTTATCCCGAATCGTATCAGCGTGAATCAAATTATGTACGGGCTCGGCAGTAAAAACCACACGGTCATAGCGTGGGGAAAATAAGTCACCCTGATACCATAAGATGCCACATGCTGAAGTCATGGCTCCAATATCAGTGAGTAACTGATGAGTTGGATTGGTGGTGATAGGAAAGATATCAAAACCTCGTCCTGTCGCCGGAATATACTGCTGGCCACCCGGGATTAGTAAATCATCGTTCCTTTTCATATAGGAAGCCCCCATGACAGCATGGTGCAGATGGGTGGCATTGTTGGTTTGAAAATGATGCCCCCAGGAATCGAATGTCTGTCCG
>JABDLW010000503.1 GCA_013001805.1 Saprospiraceae bacterium
GATTTACCCTGACGTGCCATGAGCCGAATAATTTTAAAAATAACCTGGGTATCTTTTTCTGACAATGCAGCAGTCGGTTCATCAAGAATTAATATTCGAGGATCCCGAGCCAGCGCCTTGGCAATTTCTATCATCTGCTGAGCACCGGCAGGTAACCGGCTCAACTGGCTATGCGAGTCGATGTTCATGCCTAATTTCCGCAATAATTGTTGGGTCTGGCTATGCAACTTCCTGGAATCAATCAAGTGCCATCTTGTAGTGGGCTGGTTGCCGGCAAAAATATTGTCGGCTACCGTCATATTAGCAACCAGGCTCTTCTCCTGATAAACAATACCGATTCCAAATTCAAGGGCTGTTTGTTGATTACTAATAATGATTTCCTCGTCATTAAGTAAGATCTTTCCTGAATCTGGCTGATGATTGCCGGATAAAATATTCATCAACGTAGACTTTCCCGCCCCATTTTCACCGCAAATGGCATGCACCTCTCCCACCTTCAGATCAAAAGAAACCCGGTCCAGTGCCCTTACGCCGGGGAAGCTCTTTGAGATGTCCAAGAGCTTCAGCCTTGTCCGCACCACCTGTTCTTCCTCAAGAAATGATCTCGACATAAGCAATGGCACTTGGTGGTATAGATAAAATGAACTGCTCTTCAATTTCTTTCCATAGAGCCTGGCCGATTAAGTCATGGAAGAAATTTCCCGATGCTCCGGCAATCTCCAGGGTGCTTTCGTCAAGGAATACCGCTCGATACTTTGCAGCTTCGCTAGAAAGCCTCACCTCTTTTCTTTCCGTCTGGTAATTGGCTATCAGGCAAAATAATCCTGCGGTGCTCTTAAAGGCAACCCCTTTTATGGATAATGGTATGCTGCTGATAAATGGTTGCCAGGTATTTCCCTTATGCGAGAGCACCATTTTAAAAATATGGTACGCGGGAAAAAGCAAATTCCTTTTAGTGGGAAAATCAAACTCCTCAGGTGGCATGCGATGTCCCTGAGCTATACCTTTTATTCCCAGACCTTCGAAATAAACTGCTTGTGACACTCCTGACCGGGCCAGACTTATGATGCTTCCCAAAGTCCAGGCGGCTCCAAATAGTGACACCTGTCTCAGATCGACATCGTCAGGCAAACCTGCAGTCACATCATCATCGACAGAGGTGGCATTGGGATTAAACCTTGGCTTTAGGGTTATGGGTGCCACATGTACGGGCAGTTGATCAAAATAGACCTTCGCACTCTGTACTGTATATGCCTGGGCGGCAATATTCTCGGTCATGGACGCATTATCAAATGCGTGCACTTGTGGATTTACTGAGTAAGCCACAAAATCCAATAATCCGGTACTGACCCGCTCGCGATTTAATTCGGTAAAATAAGCATTGGTCCCACCTCCGATTCTAACCGGCACTTTGCAATTATTAAAAATCGGCAATACCTCTTCCAATAATTCAGTTGGAGTAGTTTTTTTACCCTTCTTCAAAAGAAGAACATAACATGATGTTTCGGGAGATATCTTATCAAGCTCACTGGCAAAATCATTCGCCTCCGAGATATGCGACTCCGTAAATAGCAGACTAATATGAAGACCCAGATTTAAATAAACTGCTTCAGCCAATCGCAATTTCCAAAATCTTTTCCAATTCTTGTCCGAAAAATCAACCTCAATATGATAACAGTCAAAATCGATTGCAGCAATTAAATCTAATTCCTCGGGCAATAATTCCTCATCTTCACCCGGTGCACCGATACCGATTGCCGGATTCTTTTCAATGATCTGTCCTGGTGTAAGCACACAAACATCTGGTTCAATGCCACTTGCAGACCGGATTTTATTCACTCTTAAAGTTATCTGTTGGCTGACTACCTCTCCTTGCAATAACCTGGCGGGAAAAGGAATACTCAGCGGGGTGCAATACGTTTTAAAAGAATCGTCAGTCCAATTGCGTTGATCCTCCATTTCGAAGATGTCGCCTTCAAATTGCAATTCCGCTTCACCCAAAGACCCCAGGGGCCATTGCATTCGCTGGATATTAAGAAAAGGCTGATGCGGGCTGATCAATTTCGGAAATTTGCCTTTGGTTACCTCACCACCCGGTGAAATAATGGTGCATGGATTGTCGGCATTTTCGGGGATGGAGTGAAGGACGCAAAAACCTGTTCTATTTTTCCTTACATCGGCTAGTGCGGTTCCAACTATATTAAAATTAATCTGCTCATTTTCTGTACCGGCAATTTTAACTTTCCAGACAAAGGGAAAATCTGGCGACGAGCATGTCCAGGTGTATGAAATCGAAAAAGAACGGTCCTGTACCTGAATCAATTCATCAGTAATTTCGCCTTCCATCGTATCCCAGTTGTGATCCCGCAGAGCAAAATATATCATCCGCAACACCTCATGATCTCCTATTTTGATGTATCGTAAAAATCCATTGTCATAGGCCATTGTCAGGTCACCTGCCTTCAGCTTCATAGTACTTTTCTTGCTGCGATTCACGATTGTTTTCTTTCCATTATCAAAATAAAATCTTGATCCGTAGGCGCACGAAGCACCATCTCAGCACCGGAACTGACGGCATCTGATTTGGTATATTCGTTTTTCACGGGATCAAACCATCGTACCTTATACTGATTATTTTTTACGTTCCTCAGCTTGATATCTTGTTGAATGGGTGTATAAATTAAAATCGTGTCCAGCAGATCATCAGCGACTATGGAAATAAAATGATTAAATGTCTGGTCCCCGGGCTGCTCCAAAAGCAGATGTTGAGCCGGCTTCAATTTCCACCAGTCAAATTGTTGAATTAATGCTGACAAATAGCCGATTTGCAGGCTTCCGGGAAATTCAATGCTTTTATCCCAGGTACTAGGTCCCCGACCACCGGGATTTCCATGATTTTCGATTAACTCTCCTTCCGATTGGATCCATGGCCAAATTCCATTCGCTCCATAAGTGATGCCTGATGGTGGGGTGGCAAAAATACTCCAGTACGATGCATTGCGTACGTCCTCGGCCGTAATTCTGAAGTGAATTTCTTCATAGTTGGGTTCCAGATTCATTATCGGCTTCGGGGGTAATTGAGGCCAGGTGTTTGCCATGGGACCCTTATTTATCCAATTCACCACTCTTTCGCCATTGTTGTGACTGGATTGATATCCGACGATGTCTAACCATTGCTCATCTTTATAATCTTCTCCAATCCACGAGCTTCCATGGGGATGTTGTGCCACCACACCGGGATGATATCCTGCAAACACCTCTCGGCCTATGCGTTTCCAACGTTGTTCGTATTCGTTTATATATCGTCCGTCACCACCCAGAATCCAGATAATTTGATTTCCTCCAAAGCGAGCCACCATATATTTGGCCAGAAAAATCGCTTCATTCTCCGGCAGGTAATAACCCGGACTAAACTCCCTGCCAGCACCTACCGGTAAAGCCCAAAGAAGTACCGGTGCCGCTATCAAACCATGGGCATTTATTTCATCGATTTTTTTATCGAGTCGCCGAAAAAAGCCAGGATTAATTTCAATGCGTCCACTTCCCGTAAATGCGACTTCTCCATGGCTGTCCTTTTCGCATCCTCGCCATTGGGTGGTTACAAACTGAATCGTATTGTAGTGATTGTTTACTCTTTGTTTCAAATACGTGTCCCATTCCGCGTCTGTCGATTTCAACGCTCCGTTCCACGCAGTGCAGGCGGTTAGAAAAAAAGGAGTGCCATCGTCATAGCGAAGAAAATAGTCCCCGGGGGATCTCTTGATAGATCCCTTCTGATAAATTAAATCATCCTTAGGATTGGTCACACATGCAAAATTACCACTGATGCCGTGCAAACCAATATTTGTGGTGTCGGAACAAGTACTTTCAAATGACCACTGACCAAGTTCATCCGGAGCGTAACGCACCAGAAAGTTCTTTTCTCCGTCCCAAAACCCATTGATGGGCAATGATCTACCTGAGGGTGAAATAAATGTAACCGAAAACTCCTTCAAGTCATAAAGGGGATTCGAGTATTCCCTGGAACTGGTAAAACCAATCTCATGTTTAGACCAGATCGGAACTTGCGCTGATAAAATAATGCATTGAAGGATTGCCGTTACAGTAAATAAAAATATTTTTCCCATGATTCTTTTTATAAGACGATTCAAAAAAGACCAGGCACCGCTGTGCATCCCTGGCCATAGCCCGTGTTATAGTA
>JABDLW010000547.1 GCA_013001805.1 Saprospiraceae bacterium
GATACCTACAGCTCCAAAAAACTGAATTCCACAGTCGTTGATTTGACAAGTTTCAATTAGATTATTACGAGCAGCTTCATTGGGTACAGTTTTCCACCAGGGTTCTCCATGGACAACCCGGTGCTGACCTTCACCAATCATTATGCCATTGCCGGATATATCTGAAAAAGTACAGTTTGACACCCGGTTGTCCGCACATCCGCGATCTAGCCATAAGCCGGAACCACCCAGATTTTCCAGCGAACAATTAATAAATGAACAGCTGTCAGTAAATTCAGCGTAAATGGCAGCCGGGACGACAGACCATCCCTTAGCCTGATCTGGCCGTGGATCGTGGTAAGTAGCCTGAATGCCGGCGTAACCGGATGTAGGCAAGTTCCAGGCTGAATGCCGGAAAATCAGGTTTTCAAAATGAATGTTTTTTAGCGGTTTGTCGAACGAACCGGTCATTTTAATAAGACCTTCCGACAGTGGGATCAAAATATGAAGCGAATCGATATTCTGTTCCTCGGGAATTTGTAAAAGAACCCTGTCAGCTTCGGAGTCGTAACACCATTCATAGTCCTGATCAATAAATGCGCTGTCATTTTCCAGAAAATACCGCGGTTGTAGTTCCCAATTATCCAGGGTGAAGAAATTCAGGACTTTAGCACCAATCGTATCCTTGGCCCTAATTAAATTATCTTGAGTGTCAATTACAGCAATCGGAATTCTGGTGATGGACCAGTCATGCAGTAAGGTTAATTCCGTTTGCTGGACAGACCTGGGGATTGGGAAATCACCTTTTTTGAAATAAAAATAAGTGCGTTTATCTTCGCCGACTTTTTCTGCCCGCAGATATCCTTGATTGGGAAATCGGGCACGTGGTGCTCTCTTGCCATTGATAAAAAGTTCACGTAGATATGTCGGAGCATTTTCCAGCTGATCCAGATCTAAGGCCCACAGGTTCTTTTGCAAGGGATACCACTGATCCAACAAGATTGCACCCGAAACAATAGCCTCACCTTTTTCTTTACACTTTATAGTTAAATTAAAACCAGCTGTTGGTAAGTCTGAACTGGAAAAATGAATTGGATTTTTAATCCGGTATTCTCCGGTTTCCAGCCATATGGTTATTTGCTTTCTGACACCAGTCGAGAGATCTGTAAATGCCAATGTTTTTGCTTGCTCCAGTGTGGCAAGTGGATGTTGCTCGTCTCCCGAATTTCTGTCATGGCCATTGGGTGAAACGAAATATTCGGTGGTTTCCAGAGAGCATCCGCACCAGACAAATATCTGAAGCATACAGATGAGTCGTAAAACTGTAATAATACTTGACTTCATTTGCTACAAAAGTTCTGACGCGATTTAGTAATTATGAGGTTACATTCACTAATTTCAACTCTTTTACTCGTACTCCCACTTATAAAACCAAGGATCTCCTGTCCTTTCCTGAAATCTTTTCAAACTGGCGGTCATTTTTTCTAATCTCGGTGCATGTTCGGGTAGATTGGCTAAATTTCTTGTTTCCCACGGATCATTTTCCAGATCATATAATTCAAATCTTGGCCGGTGTAAAAATTCATCTACCGGTTTTTGACCCAGGCTGGATAAATTATTATTTAGCACACTTTGCCAGGTTTTTGAAGCGTGTAAATCGGAGGCAAAAGGATATTTCAAGCCAGAAGCCAAATTCATGATTAGTTTATATTTTTCACCTCGTATCACTCGCATAGGGTAATACATGGTGACTTCGTGAAAAGTATGTGAGGCAGTCACCTCTTGCTGCCCGGTGTCTTCCCCGTGCAAGACAGGTACAAATGAACGGCCGTGAAACGAGGAATCGGCGAAAGGAACATCTGCCACATCCAAAATGCTGGGAACGAGATCTACCCAGGAAAGCATGGCATTTGAAACCACACTTTCACGCTGTTGGGGTAGCTTGACAATACAAGGAAGTTGCATGCCCGCTTCATATAATGTTGTCTTGGCTCCCGGAAAAGCCATGCCATTGTCGGAGATGTACATAATTAATGTGTTCTCAAATTTTCCGGAGGACTTTAAATAATCCACCAATTTTCCCACACCCTGATCCAAACGTGAGATTGATTGATAGTACTGGGCAATTTCGGCGCGCGTTTCGGGAGTGTTGGGCAGGAAAGGTGGTACCAGCACTTCGTCAGGATCATAAATCACTTCCTCTATTCCTGGATACCCTGCTACTTGATTGCCAAAACGGTCAGGTTGATGGGGCAATTCCTCAGCAAAGCCACCACCACGATGCGGATCTGAGAAACAGAAGTAGAGAAAAAATGGCTGACTGGATTCACTCTTGACGAAGGATTCACAAACCTGGGCCATTTCAATTGGACTGCGGGCATTTGCTTCAAACCGCTGCTGAAAATGAAACACAGTTTCCGGGGCCACGTGATATTTACCCACGTGAGCAGTACGGTAATTACCTCCCTCGGCCAGCAGGACTGGTAAACTTTTTACTTGAGAGAATGAACTAAAATGATGATAAGCATGCTGATGGCCATAATGTCCATTGGCATGATTATGTAGTCCGGTCAGAATCACCGATCGGCTGGCACTGCAACTGGCAGTAGTACAAAAAGCCCGGTTGAATCTCGTGCCAACAGCAGCCAGCTGATCTAAATTTGGAGTTTGCACGACCGTATTTCCATAGCACCCTAAGGCATCCTTACCGTGGTCATCAGCCACTAAAAGTATGATATTGGGCCGGCTTGCATCTGTCGATCCCACTGATTCCGTGCCTTCAGTGGCGCATCCAATCAAGGTCAGGAAACAGAATAGTAAAGTTGAAATCTTCATCTTCCCAAAATAGAAATATTTCTGGTGGAGTCATTGCACACTTGGATTGAATTTCTTCTACTATTAGCAATGATTTTCTCTTATTCTCATTCGTTGACGATATCCTGGTGATGCTGCTTCTATTTCAATTTTAGTATTACTTTCGACCTGAAAAAAATAAGAACAAGGATGAAATATTGGTTAGCCCTAATTTCCATGTTTTCATGTCTCGGCTTGATGGGACAGGATACCTATCACCGGGAACTTCTGGAATTCTTAAAAGAAGATTTTGCGATAGAACCTGCCGCATTTTTACTATACGATACTGAGCAACAAATCAATCAGAACCTCAGCATATATGGGAATAAGGACTCGCAAATAAATCCCATTCAAAACTTTACTTTTTCACAAGTGGTGGATGTCTCGGTGAAAGCTGTCGGAACGAATATTTGGGATTCCGGTATTAATATACGCAATGCAACTGGGGTTAAGAGGGACGATATCATCCTCGTTGCCTTTTGGGCTAAACATACGTCTATGACCAGCGAGTTGAAGGTCTTTGCTGAAAATTCCAGCACATTTGAAAAGGAAATATACTTCGCATTTAATCTGACTCCCGACTGGACCCAATATTTTGCGGCATTTAAATCATCTGGAGACTTTGATGTGAATGGCTTGACATTGGGATTCCATATCGCTGCTCAAATACAGCAATTTCAAATAGCTGGTTTCACTGGTTTGAATTTTGGTCCCATTGATCTAAAAAAAGTGCCGTCCACCTTTTCGCCTGCCTTTTACGGAGGTTATGAAGCGGATGCACCCTGGCGTGTGGATGCAGCCAGTAGAATTGAAGAAATAAGAAAAAAGGATCTATGTGTAAAAGTATTTGATGCCAATGGCGCAGCAATTCCCGGTGCCTTAGTTGAGGTAGAAATGCAGAAGCATGAATTTGGATTTGGGTCGGCCCTGGTCGGTTGCCGGTTTCCAGGAAATAGATGTTATAATCCTACATACGTCGAAAAAGTATTGGATCTGGACGGTGAGGGGCATGGTTTTAATGTAGCCGTTACCGAAAATGCATTGAAATGGGATGCCTGGGAAGAAAATTGGATAGGAACTCCAGATGAGACCGTTTCAGCCATTCAATGGCTTACTGATCAGGGTATTACCACACGTGGCCACACTCTGGTTTGGCCAGGTTGGAATCATATGCCGGATGATATGTTACAAAATCAAGAAGACGTAGTTTATCTAAACACCAGACTCAATAGCCGGATTGAAGAAATGATTAACCATCCAGTTTTATCCAAATTGGTTACGGAGTGGGATGTGCTCAATGAAATCACTCATGTCCGGGATCTGGAAATGGCTTTTTCCGGAAAGCCCGACTATGTGAGTGGTCGCGAACTCTATATTGACATTTTAAAGAAAGTAGAAAATTTGCAGCCTGATTTTGTGAATTATATCAATGACTACGTAGTGTTGTCTGGTGGAGGAGCAGGGAATTCTGTCGTCGATCGCTATAAATCGTATCTGGATGAGATCTTAGAAAGCGGAGCTAAATTTGATGGCATTGGTTTTCAGGCTCATATCGGAACGCACCCTACATCGATCTATAAAGTGGAGGATATATTGGATGAGTTTTTTGCCAGATATGGAAAGCGGATGAAAATAACCGAATACGACATAAATGACAATGTAGACGATAGTACGCAAGCAATTTATCTTGCTGATTTTCTTACCATGATATTTAGCCACCCTGGCATGGATGCATTTATCATGTGGGGCTTTTGGGATGGGAATCATTGGAAAAATAACGCACCGATTTTTAATCTTGACTGGTCAATCAAGCCGTCTGGCGAGGTTTTCATTGATAAAGTGTTCCGTGAATGGTGGACTAATGCCAGTGGGGTGACTTCCGATGCCGGGTCACTTACTTTGAGGCCGTTCAAAGGAATGCAAAAGGTAACGGTTACGGTGAATGGTGAATCACAGGATACGATCATTTCGACATTAGATACTGATACCCTGTCATTTTCTTTTGAATCGACACCCACCACAGCAATAGATTTTGTAAAACACTATCAGGTATATCCTAATCCGGTCACAGATAATTCCATTCAAATTACAAGTCCTTACCCGCAGCAGGATGTCAACATCCAGGTTTACTCTTACGACGGGAAGTTAGTCCTAGAGCAAACGGGTGTAGGTGTAAACGATCATCTGGACCTTGATCTGGCACCTGGTATCTATTGGCTTAAGATCGACGATTCAAAGAAAATTCAGGTCAGCAGAGTAGTCGTGCTTTGAAGGTTTATTTTTATCTTTTGCAGTGAATTGGATAACTACCAGATAGCCCAAATTGTAGTCAAAGAACTGACGTAGATCATTTTTTTTGTTAACTTGATGTGATTGTCACATTGAACACCCGGCGTTACATGGCTCATGATATCGAGATAATACTCAGCAGGCAATTGGCAGATAGTTTATCTGTCCCGGTATTTATCGTGGACACCGATGGCACTTTATTGTTTTATAATGAGCCTGCCGAATACATTTTGGGGAAAAGGTTTGTCGATACCGGAGCGATGCCGGTAGCTGAATGGTCTACCTTGTTTCAACCCTTTGATGACGATGGAAATCGACTCCTTCCTAAAGAGTTGCCTTTGGTAAAAACATTATATCGAAAGGAACCTGCACATGGCAGTTTCTGGATAAAAAGTCTGAATGGGTCCTCTCATAAAATATCGGTGACTTCCTTTCCAATCATAGGCAGGGCGAAAAAGTTCTCCGGTGCCGTTGCGATTTTTTGGACTGATCAGAAAGCGAAAGAATGAAAATTAATTTGCTTGGCACCCGGGGATCCCATCCCATTTCTAATCAGGAGAGTGTCTATTATGGCGGAAGTACACCCTGTATCCAGGTTAGTTCGGGTCAACATCAGATCATTCTCGATGCGGGGACGGGAATAGTCAATTTGAGATCATCACGATCGGAGAAGAAGGAACATCATATTTTATTGACTCACCTGCATATGGATCACATCCAGGGCTTGGGATTTTTCGAGCCTCTTTTTGATTCAGAGAGCGAAGTACACATTTGGGGTCCGGTCAGCAGTCAGGACTCCTTGTTTGACCGATTACAGCGATTCCTTTCACCGCCATTATTTCCCTTGTCACTTAGAGATGTACCTTGCGATTTGCACGTGCACGAACTGGCTGATGAAAAATTTACATTGCAGGGCTTCACTATTTTTACCCGTTTTATTTCACATCCCGGTCCGACCATTGGTTTCAGAATCCAAAATGGAGAAAAATCCATGGCGTATATACCAGATCACGAGCCTATGATCGGCTCATTAGATATATATGCTGACGCAAACTGGCTCTCAGGGTATGACCTCTGCAACAATTGCGATTTATTAATTCATGATGCACAGTATTCCACAGAAAAATATTTGAAACGGGTAGGTTGGGGCCACAGTTCGATCAAGCACGCTGCCGAATTAGCAAAAGCGTGCGGAGCCAAACATCTTGTTTTATTTCATCATGATCCTTCTCACACCGATGAAATGCTCAATTCCCTATTTGAAAAATTTATCGACGGAAATGACTACACATTTCCCATTGAATTAGCCAGGGAAGGCATGGAAATAGACCTTTGAAAATAAGCTACAGCACGACTAGCGGTCGGGTGAAGGATTGATTCTTGATAAATAAGGAAATCCAATAAAAACCCGGATGGAGATCACTGACTGAAATACTGCTGCCATGCCGTAATGTACCCTCGATCAAATTTGACTTCAGCGCATTTGAAATTAAATATTTCACCGTAGGCTGATTTTCCACATGTATGAAAATTTCAGTGCTTGATGGATTAGGGAAGATATTAATCTCATAGGGAGCATTGGAAGATCGGCTACTGGTGGCAATAGCCACGCCAAAAGCTGCCCGGTGAAAACCCTGTTGCAACTGTTGGTTAGGACTAGTCAGATTATCGATTGCGATCTCTCCCAAAGTCCATTCCAATTGCAGGCTTGGTTGCTTATAAGAATCTCCTGCCGATGCAATAATTTCGG
>JABDLW010000559.1 GCA_013001805.1 Saprospiraceae bacterium
GTTCCAGACCCAATTCCTTGGCCAGAATGGCTCTTGTCTTACGTTTTTTCTTGTAAGGAAGATAAAGATCTTCCAGGATGTTGAGTTCCGTCGCAAGCCGAATCTCGCTTGCTAGTGAATCGCTTAAAAGACCCTGGCTCTCAATGGTATTAAGAATAAATTCCTTGCGGGAAATGAGTTCATTTTCGCCGGCGATCGCCTCCTGGATTTTTTGTAACACCACTTCATCGAGGCCACCGGTAGCCTCCTTGCGGTAGCGGGCAATAAAGGGAATGCTGGCGCCATCTTCGAATAGTTGAACAACCGAAGCCACGGATCTTTGCCGGAGATTCAAATGTGAGGCAATTCTTGCATCAAAGTTCTGTGTCATTGAACAAAGGTAAAAATAAGGTGAGATCGATGTTAGATCAGTTTCGCATACGATAGCTATCATTGATTGTTCAAATGAAAAGGATTGAAACACTATGCGGAGTCCCGAGATGCATGTGATTTCAGTATATTGCAGTGTTAGATATCATGTTGGAACATCCCAAGGGATTGGCATTCAAATTAATTCATCTAAATATTTGATTGATGGAAGATCGACGAAGATTTATTAAGAGGGCATCAGCCCTCGCCGCATTTGGTCTGGTGGGAGATTGGGCTTCTGCAGCCGTAGAGACTGACAAATTTGGTGAGATTTTACCACAACGCCAATTGATCCGAAATGGTACAAAGGTGACGGCCTTTTGCCTTGGTGGGTACCATTTGGGAACTACAGAAAATCCTACGGAAGCCGAAAGAATGGTAGAGCGCTCAATCGAATTGGGAGTTCGCTTTTTTGATAATGCGCGTAGATATCATGATGGCAGATCAGAAGAGTATATGGGACGGTTCTTAACGCCGAAATACCGTGACGAGATTTTCCTGATGTCTAAAGCTCCCGCTAAAACTGGTCAAGGAGTGAGCCAGCAATTGGATGAATCTTTGCGAGCCTTGAAAACAGATTACCTGGATCTGTGGCAAATTCATACGTTTACCACTCCGGAAGATGTGGACAACCGCTTAAGAGATGGCGTACTGGATGTCTTTTTGCAGGCAAAGGAAAGTGGCAAGACGAGATATATCGGTTTTACCGGACATCAGAATCCTAAAACACATTTATATTTTCTCAAAAAATTAGAGGACCTGGGCATTGAGTTTGACACCTGTCAAATGCCGCTTAATGTTTGCGACCCATCCTTTGAGTCTTTCCAGCATCATGTTTTACCTGTTTTATTAGAGAAGAAATATGGAGTTATTGCCATGAAAACTATGGCCGGCGGAAGCATGATGGGAGAGAGAATTGACACCACACCGCGTGAGATCAAAACAGAAGACATACCGAATGTCATCAATGAGACCGAACTTAGCTATGGCGATCTCCACCGGTATGTTTATTCACTTCCAATTTCTTCGTTGTGCAGCGGTTGTCGATTTGTACATCATTTGGAAGAAAATGTCCAGGTACTCAAAGACATGAAAAAATTATCAAGTGCAGACTTTCAAAAGATGGAAGCCTATGCCGCGCCATATGCTGGGATGATCGTGGAAAATTATAAAAGGATTCTACAATAAGAATAAAAGTCGAGGAAAAGTACAATGAGATTTCACAGTTTGCTACAATAGAACGGTATGCGGATTTTCTTCCACCCAATAATAGGACGAGGAACCAAACCAATAGTCAAACAAGTGAGATTAAGGCATGGCAATGAAGGTGGCAGACAGTTCTACCTCAAATACCGCACAAGGTAAGACCTCAATTGAGCCGATGGTAACATTCGAACCCGCTTGAATGGTGGCAGGATTGTAGCTTGTCGCAATAACGGCATTTCCGGTTATCCCTGGGATAGTACCATCAGTCCAATTTGAATTGGTAGTCCAGTCGTCGTCGGTAGTACCTGACCAGACTGCGCTGTTAGCGGCTACTATACTAAGCACCACTTTTTCGCTACCAAAGCCAATATGCCAAACCAGATCCCCAGTGGTAGGTGGGAGGCTCAGGGAGTCAAAGTATCCCGTACAATTGTTACAAGTCACAATCGGAAAAGCATCGCCAAGGGCTGCAGTATATCCATTCAGCTGGACCGTGAGAGTGCCACCCAGACTAATCTCTGAGCCTGTTAGCGTGTCAAAACTCGAAGAGCTGAATATCTCGCATATATAACCTCCCGAATCAATCAGCATGAGACCACCATCAAATGTCATCTTTCCCGGGGAAGCACCTGGACTAAAAGTCGAAGATCCATTAATACTTACTTGCTCAAAAGTGCCGTTGCCAGAAATAATACCAGTACCACTAAAGGTCTGTTCAATTGTATTAAATTTGACATTTCCATTATTGATTAGATTGGCACCAGCCAGATTCCGGAAGCAAACCCCAGAAACTTCAGCGAAGGATAGCTGGCCACCCACAACGACTTCTATGGTGGCTCCGGCATAATTGATTATGCCACCTCCGGAAACAGATGTCACTTGTAAAAAACCACCACTAATTAGTGTACCCTGATTTAAGATAACCGGACCAGGTGCATTCTGGACTGTTAAAATCCCGCCGGAACTTACGGTCACAGCCGCATTAGCTCTGACATCCAATTGGGCCAGTGTAACCTGGGTCAAAGATAAAATCACCGGATCATTGTTACCGCTATTAATAATGGCAGTATCATTTACGCCAGCTGGAATACCACCATTCCAATTGCCTCCATTAAACCAGTTAGAATCAGAGGACCCATTCCATGAGATTACTGCTGCAGAAAGTGTGGATGCACATAGATAAGACACACAAATTAAAACCAGACCCTTCATAAGTCAAATGAATTGTTTCAGAAATCAGACCCGTTTTGTGTGTTTGTGTGATCTAATATACGTAATTAGGAAGGAAGTAGATAATATTATCGAATGCCCAGGAAACCATACATGGATAGCATATCTGCTAAGATTCTAAATTCAATTGAGCAAACGAGCCGATAGCTCGAAATCGATTTAGGGTCAAGACTGCATTTACGATCTGGACAGTCTTATTGCCGTACTTCTACATTTTTCATTTTCTTTCATCCATCAAGCAATTAAGACACTCCTTGTCCAGTAGTCTAAATCAAATCGAATACCTTGGTAATTACCTGATTGTTTATTATTTATTGTGATAAAAGAGCCATTATTCCCTGTTCATTTTCTCCAGACTTTCTATCCGTGCAGACAATTTCTCATGCGTTTCCGCCAATTCTTTTACTGCATTGATCAAAGGCATTACAAATTCAGCATAGCGGAGCGAATAATAATCCTCTTCCTTTTCTGGTGCTACTACCGCACTAAATTCAAATCCCATCTCCTCAACGAGCTTTTCCACATCTTGTGCGATTAATCCGGTAAAGACCTGGCCGTCATCCATATGTCTCCAGGTATATTGTACTGGCCGTAATTGTTTTATAAAATCCAAACCTGGAGAAAATTGCCGGATATTTTCCTTGAGACGTAAATCCGAAGCGGCAGAGAAT
>JABDLW010000568.1 GCA_013001805.1 Saprospiraceae bacterium
ATCTCTCTGGATGACAAATTATTATCTTGATAAGAATTGAATCACTATGTACCGAACTGTCCTGCTCATTATTCTTGTTGTGTTTATTAGTAATGGACTGTTTGGTCAATATTATGATGAAATTAAGGTATGGCAAAAAAATCGATTGCAAGCTCTGATCGCCGAGGACGGCTGGGCCACTTTGGCTGGTTTATTTCCTTTAAGAAATGGAAAACAGTTCTTTGGATCCCGAGTTAACAAGTTGACATTTCCCGGATTTGCCGCAGACACCCTGGGAGAAATTGAAGTGAGTGATGACAAGGTTACTTTAAAAGTGCATGCCGGCGTTGAGATATCAGTCAATGATCAAATAATCAGTCAAGTCACACTCTGGCCAGCAAATGAACCTGTAGTATGCCGGCAGGGTCGATTGGAGTGGTTTATTATCCAACGGGGTGATCGATTTCTGGTCAGGTTAAGAGATACCGACCATCCGGCAAGAGAACAACTGCATTCTATCCCTTACTATCCGATCGATAGTTCATGGCGGCTGGAAGCAACGTTTCATCCCTATGAGCATCCCAGGATCTTGCCTTTACCCAACGCCCTGGATATGATCATCGATGGCGAGAGCCCGGGTTATCTTACCTTTTCGTACCGTAGCAATAAATACTCTTTGCTCACTCTGGATGGAGGCCCAGAAGAGTTATTTATCCTGTTTTATGATAAAACGAGTGGGAGTGAAACATATGGAGGGGGCCGGTATTTATATGTGAAAAAACCAAATTCCCAGGGAAAGACAATTCTCGATTTCAATAAATCTTATAGCCCGCCATGTGCATTTACCCATTTTGCAACTTGCCTTTTGCCACCTGAAGAAAATCGAATTGATTTAAATATCACCGCCGGTGAAAAAGATCCACATTTTCTGGATGACCATTAAAACGGGATTATGGATTAGGCTATTGGCTTACTGTCAAAACTCTCTTTCATTTTTTCTAAAAAATGATGCGCATTGAATAATTTTTACCCCTATTCAGCTAATGAAACGAATCCATCTTTACTTATATTCCCCTGTTCATCAATAGTATATCCCATGGGAGGGGCATCTGTCCACGAAATACCCGGCAGCATCTCTTTCAGCGTATTTCGGTGTTCCTGGATAATTTTTTGATTTTCTTTTTTATAAGCGATGTTGTCCCATTCATGGGGGTCATTTTGATGGTCGTATAATTCCTCAAAATTTACCTCAGGATAATAAATATAGCGGTACCGCATACTACGCACCGTGTGGCCAATAAATGGAGTTTCAGGCCAGGAAAATTTATAGCTGCTGATCACCGGCTTGGTTACGGCAGAAGGATCTAAAATTTGGGGCAATAAACTATGGCCATCCAAATGATCTGGTTTCTCGAAACCGGTAAGATCTACCAGAGTTGGGTAAAGGTCCATGAGACTTACGGGTTGATCACACCTCGTCCCCGCCACCGTCATTCCCGGCACTTTGATGATTAAAGGCACGCGCGTGGATTTTTCGTAGAGGGTAAATTTCTCAATATTGTCTTTTTCACCCATGTGCATACCATGGTCAGACCAAAGCACCAGTATGGTATTGTTTACATAATCTGATTTTTCAAATGCATCGAGTAATCTTCCGACCATAGCGTCAGAAAATGTGATAGCTGCAGCATATGATTGAACAATCTTTTTCCATTGCTTATTATCGAGTACCCACTTATGGATCCATCGTCGACCGTGGTCGTACGCATCTTCCATATCATCTTCCTTATATATTGGCAAGACAATTTCATCCAGGGGGTACATATCAAAATATTTTTGCGGCACTTCCCAGGGATCATGAGGCTTCCAAACTCCGGCAGCCAGGAAAAAGGGGTTCTCGTGTTTTAACGACAACTGATAACTGGCCCAGTCCACGACATGAAAGTCCGCCATTTTTTCGTCAGCAACCGGTATAGCACCCCAGGTCCACCAACCTTCACCACCAGGCCGGTTCGCATTATCGACCGTATCCGGATAAATGACTTCTCGTGGAGCCCTGATCTGATACGGATGAGAAATGTAGGCGCTGGGATAATAAAAATCCCAGTTTTCCGGTTCGACCTGACTTGTAGGGGCCCAGGGTGGTGCCTGGCTATGGTAGATTTTTCCGGCACCTAAAGTGGTATATCCCTGGCTTTTGAAAAATTGCTCAAGGGTGACCACATTTTTTAATGCATCAAATTCTCTCCATTTGGGTCCATCACCCCACCAGACATTCTCAGCTCCGGAACGGGCATGGTGTACCCCAGTTAATATGGCCGCACGGGTTGGAGCACAAGCGGGGGCGGGTGTGTGTGCATTGGTAAAAACCAGAGCAGAAGCTGCCAGACGATCGAGGTTAGGTGTCATGATTTGCATGCCAGAATGGCCATTGAGAAATCCTACCCAGTCATTAAGGTCATCAACGGCCAGAAACAGGATATTTGGCTTTCCCTCCGGTTTCTGTTCTTGGGATGAAACAGCCGTCAATAGGAATGAGCATATAACAGAAAGCAGTATAATCCTAATCATAAGTGACGAATTATTGGAGTCAGTTTTATATCCTGATAAACTCTCGATTAAATAAATAAAGTTTCAAATTATCCTTCCCAAAATCCTCAAACCGGATAGTCGCATTGCTTAACCAGGGACGATTTTCGAATTTAAAGGTAAATGTATTATGTCTTAGATGCTCTAAGTTTGCATTCACGTCAAAACCGATTTTGACGGCAAGAGAATCACCTCTTAAAAAAACTTCCAACTTGCCCAGAAATTCATCTTCATAGATTCCTGTGTAATCTTCTAAATCATAGGTTGGAGGTATGTTTTCACCAGCGCCCTTCATCTCCCCGGAAGCTTCCCTCTTGCGGTATAATTCCAGCAACTCTTTACTCCAATCCCGCTGCGGATCTCTGGGACCGAATATATCAAAGACTTTATACATAATGGCATGCCTCACCTCTGCATGATCCAGGTTTCCAAAAATGTAGACGCCTAGTTTCTCCTCCGGAACCAAACCGATCATAGCCACGGTTCCTTGTAGGCTGCCGGTATGGAAAGAAACTGCTCTGCCCTCGTAGTCATGCTGAAACCAGCCTAGAGCATATGTTTTCCATTTTGGTTTGGTAAGAGCCTGGGTGGGATAAAATCCCTCATCACTAACAATTGACTGGGGTTTGAGCCATTCCGCATAATTTTTAGTCGAAAGCAACCTTTCTCCATCGACGCGAGCACTATCCAAGACAAAAAGCATCCATTTTTGCATGTCTTCAATTGTCGACCAGACTGCGCCCGCAGGAGCAATTGGGTCAGCGCTACCATCTTCAATCGGAGTAACCACACCATTGATTTTATAGTGAGGAGTTGATCTGTTTTCATAGGGGAGAGATAGTGAGCGGTTAGGAAATGTATTGGACATTTCGAGTGGGTCAAAAAGCTTCTCCTGCATAAATGCCTGCCAAGACATTCCACTCAGCTTCTCGATCAACCGACCAGCCACGGCATACATGATATTCTGGTAAGTATATCCTCCCCTCATTGGATAACTTAAAGGCAAATGCTGCATCCGGCTGAATATCTCGTCCGGACTGTACTGCCAAATATACCAGAGTGCATCTGCATTTCCCAGTCCCGCATTGTGTGTAAACAAATCACGAATTCTAAGTTGCTGGTTTACATAGGGGTCATGCAGCCGAAACTCTGGCATGTGCAGTATCACCTCATCATCCCACCGGGCTTTTCCCGCATCGATGAGCAGGGCCATCCCAGCAGCGGTCATGGCCTTAGTCGTTGAGCATATGGCAAACAAAGTCTGGAGATTCACACCGATTGTATCCGAATTCTTTCGTAAACCATAGCCACGTGTTAATAGTGATTGCCCATCTTTGATTATACAGACAGCAAGACCAGGCACCTCCCACTGATTCATCGCTTCTCCTATGTATCGATCGAGATATTCAACTTCTGTCTGGTACTCCTGTGCTAAACTCCGATGAAAAAGCAGGAGGAATAACATGTATAATCCAGATCTTATTTTCATTTTTGTTCTTTTGATTGAGATGAACCCAAGATATGGATCCTGCGGGAGATCGTCTTAAATGTCAGATGGGAAACTTTAAAGCCTGTGAGGACAGAAGGCAATAGCAGATATGTGACTAAAAAGTTTTCCGAACCAAGAAAAAATAAGATCTTAATCCACTTAAAGAAGCAAAACGACGAGAATAAACTGCATTGAATTGAGAGTCGTCTACAAGCCAAGACATGATTGCAACGTCACTTAGATCGGCCGCATGTCTAGATAGTGAATGAATTCGGCCAGCAATCAAACAACTGAGAATCATACAATTATTTAAAAATATTATCGCTCAAGGGCAGCACGCATGACGTACACTATACACGGTATTCAGCACTTAGGAGTGGGTGTACCCGATCACGGTTCTTCATGGAAGTGGTACAGACAGTTCTTTGGACTTGATATACCCCTCTTCGACGACGAGGCCGAAGCTCATCTCATGACAGCCTACACAAACGGAAAAGTAATCTCAAAAAGGGCGGCAATGGTGCTGAATCTAAAGGGTGGATGTGCCATGGAAGTTGTCTCTCCCAGCACCTTCACAGCCAGTCATGCTGATGTGGAACACCAACTGGGGGATCTTGGCATCTATATTGGGTGGATTAAAGCACCCGATGTGAAGGAAGTTTACTCTCATTACCAGTGCAGTGGAGTGCAAATCGTTTCAGAATTGATGCAAATGCCAAATGGCTGGACAACATTCTATTTAAAGGATCCGAATGGTTTGCTTTTTCAGGTAGTCCCTGATCCCAATGTCTACACCAAATCCTCACATCTTACAGGTGGAACAAGTGGTTGCTCCATAGGTGTATCCGACATTGATCGTGCAAAGCATTTCTATGGAATCCTGGGATATGATCAGGTCATTTATGACGAATCGAATCGCTTTGCCGACTGGTCAAAGTTAAGGGGTGGAAAAGGTAAATTCCGCAGGTTACTGCTGGGGCAGAGTAACCCTTCCGGAGGTGGATTCTCAAAATTAACTGGTAAAACCTATATTGAGTTGGTACAGGACTTGTCCGGTCGGAAACCAGTTAAAATCTATGAGGGTCGTCGCTGGGGTGACATAGGATTTGTTCATCTGGGCTTTGATATTCGCAACATGCCAGGACTAGGTGAAAAACTAAGCAGCATAGGACACGGATTCACTTGTGATACCAAGGATGTATTAAGCATGGGAGCCAGTACTAAAGTGCATTGCACTTATACTGAGGATCCCGATGGGACTTTAATAGAAATGATCGAGGTTTATAAAATGCCCATCGTAGAAAAATTGGGCATATTCTTAAATGTAGAAAGGAGAAAGCCCACGCAGCCATTACCTGACCTGATGCTTAAGGCACTGAGATTTATGCGGGTACGAGACTGAGGATCCCAGCAAGATTCGAGTATCCCATTGACTAAAATGCATTTGCGATCATGCCTATTTGGAATCCCAGATGTTCTCGACTTTGCATTAATTTCTGGGA
>JABDLW010000715.1 GCA_013001805.1 Saprospiraceae bacterium
GGCCTTTCCACCTTCAATATCATTGGCAACTTCATAGTGCGCACTCACTAAAGGAATTGTCTGCGAATTAAAACTGGGATCAATATCCGGATCCGTAGTAATGATTGGTATGTCGAGCCTCAGGCCGGCCGTCAAGGTCAACTTATTATTAACTGCCCATTCATCTTGCCCATAGAATCCCAGTTGCATAGCTTTAAAATCAGCTGCCGCAGCGGAACCATCACCGGTTAAGTTATCCACTAATGAATAAGATCGGTCATAGTCTGTAGGAGTCTCATTATTCAGAAACGCATCAACCGAAGCAAAGTCATACGAACCATAATTTTGTGCAATGAAAAGATTGTATATATCGTAGAATTCGTTATGTGTTCCAAGCGTGATGGTGTGATCCCCCTTATACAACTTCAGATTGTCGGTGATCGTAAATATCTTCTGGTCCAACTCATTGGCAGTGGAAAACTCCTCGCTACCAAACTGAATAGCCCCGGCACCATCCTGAATTCTTACCCACGGGAAATCTCCACCAATAGGATCCCGGTCATCGAGTACCGATGTATAACCGATAATCAGATTGTTGGATACACTATTGCTGAATCTCGAATTTAATTCAGCGGCAAAAGAGTTGGTGGTGCTGGGGAAGAAAATCCCATTGTTAGCGTAGTTAATTGTCGTACTACTGTTGGCACTTTGTTCTAACTGTTCCGCCTTCGTATATTGATGCCGCAGAGTCAGCTTGTGGACATTACTCAAATTAAAATCCAATTTGCCGAAAAGTTTTAGACCGTCCAGACTCGTTGTCTTGTCACCAAAATCACCGGGGTCATAATTATGTGTATTCTGTAAAAAACTCCGCACTTGGTTGAGCTTCGCCGCATCAGAATCGCCGCGGTAAGTGGCAAAGTCAAAAGGAGCCGGTGTCTCATCCTTCTGAATCTCAGCATTGGCAAAGAAAAACACCTTGTCTTTGACGATGGGACCGCCAAGCGAAAATCCATATAATCTTTGACTGTAGTCGTCTAGTTTGGTCGCTTCATTACCGGTACGTTCAACCAATTTCCCATTCGTCTTGCCTGCCATGGACTCATTTTGCCAGAAAGTATACGCCGTGCCGGAAAATGTATTCGTCCCGGACTTGGTAACCGCATTTATTCCACCACCGGCGAATCCACCGAGGCTCACATCATAGGGTGACAAAACCACCTGAATTTGATCAATGACATCAATACTGATCGGTGAAATTCCGGTTGACCCACCATTGGTACCGGAGGATGTGAGGCCGAATACGTCGTTATTTACGGCTCCATCAATATAGATAGCATTGTAACGGTTGTTCATACCGGCAAAGGAAATGCCACTAACCGAAGTACTTGCTTGAGGTGTTAATCTGGTGAAATCGTTCAAATCACGATCCAGAGTAGGTAAAACATTAATATCTTCTGCGGTCACTTGAGTCGAGGCTCCGGCATTTTGGCCGGTTCCACCACGCGTTGCCACTACCTGGATACCAGATAGTTCCACAGCTTGTTCCTCCAGGACGATATTCTGCGTTTGTGCCTCTCCCAGTCGGAGCATCAAGCCGTCGATCACGTTATCACCATATCCCGTATATGAACTGGTAATTTTGTACGGACCACCTACCCGCATATTCGCCAGGCGGTATTTTCCATCGATATCGGTTGAGGTTCCATACGTGGTTCCGGAGGGCTGGTGAAGGGCAACCACATTAGCTCCAATGAGTGCTTCACCGGCAGCATCGGTCACCGTACCACTCATAGAAGAAGTAGTGATTCCCTGGCTAAAGAGAATCGTAGTGCCCATTGTCATAAGGACAAACACTGTCCATATCTGGCGTCTAATTTGTTCTAGTCTTTTCATAGTTTCGGTAGTAAATTTTAAGTCAGAAAAATTCACCGCAAAAATAGAGCACATCAACAATCCGGCGGGAAATAGACATTAAGTTTGAGTTAATTGAAGAGTACCCAATTACACGGAACTTTAACCCATGGCAAATTTACAAAGCGGATAGGAAGCAAGGGCGGATAACTTATCCACATATGCAATATTTTCTAATTTGACATTTTTTGGAAGAAGTCCTTGACTAAGGGTCAAGAAACGTTCGGTTTCTCTATCAATCTTGCACCAAATTAACCATAACATTACAATCTCGACATTAGTTAATAGTCGCCGTCTGCTGTTGGTGTGAATATCTCCGCCATCATACACCGGGCGCTACCTCCCCCCAGTTTTTCGATCGTCTCCAGAGATGTAGATAAGATTTTCCCGTACTCCTCAAGTGCCGACTTCTGTTCCAGAGTGAGAGAACGTCGAGCTGAATCAGACATGAAAATTATAGCATTCCCATATTGGTCCAGGATCTGCAAAGCATTGCCGTTAAATGTGTGCAACTGATCCGGAGTGATCTCAATGATCGCCTTTCCCGTTGCTTCCAGGCTATCAATTACTTTTTTACGGTCTTGCGGCATAATGGACCTGGTACAGACTATGGCAAACTCATCACCAATACACATCATCACATTGGTATGATAAATGGGTACATCATTTTTATCTTTCGCCTGAAAAAGAACCCGGCGATAGCCGGTGAGGGCACAAAACTTATCTAGAATAGTAGGATCGGTGCGAATGCTGATTGCAGCGTATACAATCTTTGCTTGCCGATCTAGCACCATACTTCCAGTTCCCTCTAAGAAACGGCCCTTTTCTTCGTACTGCTCTAAAGAATACCTTCTTTCAAATGCGAACTTTTCCATGATCGCCAGGATGATGTCTTCCCGGCGTTCTTTTCGTCGCAATTTTGATTGCATAGGGTAGGTGATGACTGCACTATTTCGGTGAAACGTAATCCAATTATTGGGAAAAATTGCATCTGGTTTCTGCGGCGTTCCGGTGTCTTCGAACACTACGACCTCAACTGCGTGATCTCTTAGAAGAGCCACCATATTATCAAATTCATGCAAGGCTCGCTTCTGAATTTCCGCCTGGTCAATATCGACTTCCTGTATTTGGAAGCTGTTGTTGGAAGCTGTCTCGGGATTGAAACCGAAATGTTTTGGCCGAATCATCAAAATGGCGTCGGCACATTGTGTCTCTTTCATGTCTGAAGTCAAATTATATTTCAAAGATAGTATTATGAACTATCTTACTGGGTGGTGTAATAAATATCCAGGTTAGTAAAATTGGCATGTGTGTTTCAGGGAAGTTGGGGATTTGCCCTGGTAATTCTGGCTAGCTGAACAGATTTGAACTTACTGAAGCTGAGTATCATCAGCAGCGTCAGCAACGCCCGCTAAGTATCATTGAATTTGGCAGTCGCTTACATCAATCGACTCTGCGCCTCAATTCAAATATTTCCGAAGAAATGATACAGCTGCATTGCCAACTGCATCAATCAGCAGGTCTGATTGGCAAATGCCAAGCAAATCAGTCACCGGCTCCAAGTGTACTCTCAGATCTTCTGTCGCATCCGGTGAAATATCCCGGTGATAGGTGGCATCTACTGCAAGGAAATGATAGCAGCGATTTGTTACATAGGCAGGGTTGAGAAAGGATTCACCAAGGAGCGTCCAGTTGGTCGCAACATAACCTGTTTCTTCCAACAGTTCTCTCTTTGCCGCTTCCAGAGGCGATTCATCTCCATCCATGAGACCTGCCGGTAATTCAATCAGGCAGCGATCTATTCCAAATCGAAATTGCTCAACCAGAATCCACTTAAGGTCCCTGGACAAAGCAATGACATTAATCGTATCCGGTGAGTGCAGGACCAGGGCTTTTAAGACTTCCTGATTTCGGGGATTTTCCATCCACCGGAACTCAGTAGCGAAAAGGGGTAATTGTGGTCCAGGCCTCGATTCACGCAGGATCCATGCTTGCAAAGCTGACTTTTTCATCATATTCATTCTCCCCGCAATTTAGCAAAAGGAGGTAAAGTAATGACTCTCTTTCAGCCCAGGATCACTTAAAGCATCAAAAGTCCAGCAACATCTGCGGATTGCGGTATCTCTCGTATAGGTCTGTATTCAATGCAGGCCGTGTATCCCCGGGCATATATTTGTTGACAGCCAGTTTAAATTGGTCTCGAATTACCTGCGCTATCTTACCTTCTCCCTTCATGCGCGTGTTGAATCGACTATCCCCCACCTTACCACCGTGGCAGCTGGCAATTTTATTTAACACCTTTTCTTTTCGATCCGGCAGAGATCGTTCCAACCAATCGGAAAAGACGGTCTCCACATCACCGTTAAGCCGCACAATGGTAAAGCCAGCTTTAGAAGCACCCATCAATGAAGCTATTCTGACGATTTCCATTACTTCATGCTCGTTAATTCCGGGGATTATCGGGGCAACCATCACCGAAACAGGAATTCCCTCCTTTGCCAGAATGGCAATTGCTTGCAAGCGCTTCTTTATCGTGGATGTACGTGGCTCAAGTTTGCTCCTTAATTCATCATCAAGGGTGGTGATAGAAATGACAACATGCACGAGCCGATCTCTATTAAGTTGAGTCAACACATCAAGGTCTCTGAGGATTAAAGCATTCTTGGTAATAATTCCCGTAGGGTGTCTGAAATCAGCAAATACTTTCAATAAGGACCGGGTAATTTTAAATTTTGACTCGGCCGGTTGATAGCAATCAGTATTTCCGGACATAACGATTGGAGACGCCTGCCATTTGGGATTTGACAGAAATCGATGCAAGAGGTCTGCGGCATTTTTCTTAACCATGATTTTGCTTTCAAAATCAAGACCTGCACTGTAGCCCCAATAAGGATGGGTGTTCCTCGCGTAACAGTAAGCGCAACCATGTTCACAACCTTGATAGGCATTGATCGAATAATCCATACCCACATCGGGGCTTTTTACCTTATTTACAATAGTTTTTGGAAAGACTTCGATGAACTGACTTGCCCGATACTTGCCTTCACTGATATCCTCCGGATCCGGTTCCATTTGCTCGCGGTAGATTTGAGAAAAAGGGTCCGGTGGATTGATTTGAGCACCTCTGCCATTGACGTGTTGCATTATGTCGATATTTTGGACCAATTTATGACGATATTTCCGACTTTCCAAATCTGGAACAGGAATTTAGACTCTCTTTGTCATTTGAATATTTATATTTGTAAATTCTATAATATGACCAGATAAATCGACCTGATATACACTAATAAAAAAATGTGAGCCGTTTTGAACTATGGGAAGGAACAATCGTTAACAATATCTGGATCTCCTATCTCAGACTTATTAAAATTTGATTA
>JABDLW010000575.1 GCA_013001805.1 Saprospiraceae bacterium
ATCGTGGACGTACCCTGGATATTAGAGAATAAAACATTATTAAGATGTAAGGTCCCGCTACCATATTCTCTACTCCGGGCATCACTACCAGTAAATTCTACCAATGACTGACCGGGTTCAATCGTCACTTTGCTACTCGTAATGAATATCTGATCATCGGAGGTTGGCACTGGGATCAATAAGATATGTGAACTATCTAAAATTAATGTCCGGTCAAAATCAATAGGATAGTTACCCATGAATATCCGACCGGTCGTGACCTTTTTACTATTGGTTTTAAATGTTCCCTGCTGAAAATTTATCTGGTAGGTGGCATGGAGGTCATCCTGCAAGGTCCAGCAACCCTTTCCCATAAAATCAATCCAACTAATACTGTTTCCATCCGTTGTGATGGTATTTTGTAAAGAATCGGAGTTAAATATGAGAGACCAGGGTTGAAAATCAATTACCCCATCGAGATTCAGACTACCTGTCAGATACAATTCACCATCATCAATCCGCACAAAGTCCGGAACATTCATCCAGGTCATGTTGCGACAAATGGCTGATCGCGAACTTTTTAATCCCACTCGCTGCCACATCCCATTAAAGGAGTTTGCATCGAAAATCACGTCGTCAATCGCCGTCGGCACACATTCGCCACCCGGCCCACCGGAAGTTAAAGACCAATTTTGACGGTCGTGCCAGAGGCCGTCGTTGCCGACCCAATAGAGGGTACGAGCCATTTTGTCGGTGAAGGTCCAACTGGTATTGCCACCAAGATCAATGGAGGATTCCGCAAAAAAGGAAGCACCTCCCTCACCAATTATTCCTTCCAGGATTAATTCCGAAGCTTGGAGAGATCCACTTTTTTTATTTAGCCGGCTCTGAATACCCTTGGGATAGGCGGCAAAATAAATGGACCCATCGCAATTGCCATGAGCCGAGAGACTATCCACATACAAGACCGAATTCATGTAAGTACTATACTTCCAACCCGCACTAAAAATCAGCGTGTCAATATTTATTTCCATCCTAAAATCACCATCGGTGAGAAAGCTTGCTTTGGCAATATTTAATTCGGTAGTCCGGTCATAATCGTTGCTAATCCCACCGTAGCCCTCAAAAACTATTTCGTAAAAATCAATCGTACCATTGGAGTAGGTATTAAAATTGGTTGAATTTTCACATTTAATTAAAGACGTACCGGGAAACATTTTGAAATTAGTAGCATTAATGCTGATATAGGACCAATAATAGGGATGGGCCGCCGTCATGACGATTCTTACCAGTGAGCTTCCCAAATGCAACTCTCTAAACGCACTGGTCTCAGACAGGAAATGAAAACACTCGATTTCCTGATCATTGGAAAATAATATTCCCGCATTAAAAAGAATCGTATCCCGGACATTTAATTTATCCCTCAATCTCCACTGTCCCAGGGCGCCATTAAAATGTACATTGAGATTAAATTCCTTACCCAAAGTCAATATTTCATTGCCGTCGTGAGCCGATTCAAATAAGAAATCACCCTGGAAATTATTGGTCAATAAAGGTGATAACCAAAGTGAACCAAAAACATGAATCGATGATTTATTGGGCAGCATGATATTTTCCAGCCGGCAAGTTTGATCAACCATCCTCCAATCAAAAGAATGGCAAAAAGCATTCTGAATATTGATGAGCACTTGCTGATTGGCACCGGTAAAACTATTTTGATCAAAAATAACATCGTCAGCCGCGGTAGGAAGACATCCCGAGGGTGTACCTCCCGATGTAAAAGACCAATGATTGATATCGTTCCAATTTCCCGTACCTTCGATCCAGTAGAAAGAATCACTGGTTTTAATCTGGATATCCCACCCCTGATTCCCACTAAGATCAATGGCATTCGTAGCAGTATAGGTTGCTCCCTGAACTACTATATCTTGAATCATTACAAAGTCGAGGACCTGACCTCCCCCGGTAGCCATAACATCTACTGGTTGACCTCCATCTGAGGCCTTTAGGAAAATCGTCCCACTACAATCTCCGTTCGTTTTGACCATGCCGATTTTCTGCTGGGAGTTGGATTGAAGTTTATAGACATTTCCGCCATCTAATTCCAACTCATTCATATTAAACCCTCCCTCCAGAAAAGTATTACCTCTCAGATGCAACCGCTTAAATTCAAAGTTGCCGATCCAATTGGCGTAAATTAGATGGTCTCCACCGGATACACCCAACTCCACTTGATCCAACCTCATTTGACTCATATCGTAGAAGCCTATGGAGGCTCTGTTGTGGGTAAGTCTAATTAGAGAATTGCCCGGAGTAACATCAATTTGTCCGCCTTGAAAATGCAGACTTTCCTTCCATCGGTAATAGGGCATTTCCAGAATTCGGCTTCCCGTTATAACGATGGTCGATGATCCAAAATTCAGACCAACCCGGTTTTGACTGAATACTTCGAATCGTTGGCAAGTGATTTCTACCGGACCAAATATGAGGTTGCCAAATTCCACATGAATCAAACTGTCTACTACCACGTCGGTAGCCATGGTCCAGGTGCCAGTACCCAAGAAATTGATCCGAAAGGGTATCTGACCAAACCAGTGCAGTTCATTGTCCCTATCATCACTCTTAAAATCGAATGAACCGGCAAAATCCAGGGAAACATCTGGGTGCATAAAAATGCTGCCGTGAATGCTCAGTATAGTGCTCACAGGACCACTTATTTCAACCGTTTGATCGATATTCCTGAAATCAAGATCCTTACAAAAAATAAAGTCCAGGTTTAAAACAATGGAATTATTGGGACCTAGAAAAGAATTCTCGTCGAATATGACATTATCCGCTGCAGTGGGAATCTGATCGTGTTGCACCGACCCCCCTGAAGCTGTGGCCCAATGCGACAAATCAGACCAGTTACCAGAATTTCCCACCCAATAATAGTCCGCATAGGAAAAGGCAGGTGTCATCAAAATAAACAGGACTATTAATTTCCGGAAAATCAGGAGTACAAGTTGATTGGAAGATCCTGACATTTTGATGTGTTCGGGGTTGGTGATTTTCCATACTAAACTAATCAAAACGCCTCAAACGTCAAAATGCACCCATGCGGCTTGCATGGTACCTAATCTGGTGTATTCACATTCTAGCACCGGTTAAATAACCAAGGGGTATC
>JABDLW010000594.1 GCA_013001805.1 Saprospiraceae bacterium
GTATGAGGGTGGCATTCGAGTGCCGGCAGTGATGGAGTGGCCTGCAGGTATCCAGATGCCGCGAACATCCGCCATGCATTCGGTGACAACGGACATATTGCCTACACTATGTGCACTGACGGGTCAACCTCTTCCCGAAAGACCTTTGGATGGCATCAGCTTAGTACCAGCCTTGACCGGCAATATGGAAACCCGGTCAAGCCCTATGTTTTTTTGGAGCTTTGCGAGTGGCAAAGTATTTGACGAACATGCACAACCGTATATCGATCCGGAGCTACAGGAAGGGACCACACCCCTGGCAAAGATGATGAATGGAAAATACACCCGGTCTTTTCGCAATTTTCATTATCCGCAGATCGGTGAGAATGATTTTGGGGGTGCACGCACGATGATAGGCCCGAGATATAAATTGGTCCTGGACCAATCCGGTAACGCTCCTATTGAATTGTTTGATCTGGAAAATGATCCGGGAGAAGAAATAAATCTCAGTGCTGCCAAGCCTGAGGTTGTCGACACCATGCAGCAGCAACTTTACGACTGGCAGAAATCCGTTCTTACCAGTTTGACCGGGAAGGACTATTTGTAGATGAAGTTGGCTAACCTTGATTTAATGTGCTTTTATTGAAATAGATAAACCGTGAATAAGTCAAAAAACATCAACACCTCGATCATCACCTACTTAATTTATTTCGTGATCGGTTGCCATTTTATGGCTTGCAATCAACCACAGGAGCCACCAGCATCATCTAAGTTCATGACCAAAATCGAGGCCTATGCCCACGCTATGATAGAACAGGGACGGGATCAATATGGAGCTGAGCAGTCGCCATTATTTGCATCGGCTCTGAATCGAAAAACCCTCAATTTGGCCGAAGAAAATGAAATTGGAGAAATTGACGGGGTAAGGAAAAATGACCGCTCATTAACCGGCGCCAACCTGATTCATGATGAAGATTTGTTTCACCTCCTCTATGCATTAGCCCAAGAGACTGGAAACGGAAATTTTGCTCAGGAAGCGGATGCAGCGATCCGCTTTTTTTTCGAGCATTGCCAAAGTCCGGTCACCGGATTAATGTGCTGGGGCGAGCACCTGTTCTGGGACTTTTTTACCGATGATTGCGGTTACGGGCCCAATTATGATTTTCATGAAGCCACCAATTGGTCTTTGTGGGACGAGGCCTATCGATTAGCCCCCGATGCTGCCTGGAGGTTTAACCTTAGTGAGTGGGATCACCAGATAAATGACAAGGCAACCGGTGATTTTAGTCGTCATGCCCGCTACACACAGCATGAAACTTTTTCAGGCTTCGATTTCCCCCGGTATGCCGGGCAAATGATCGAACGGTGGGCTGATGCCTATAGTCGTCCGGAAAATGCTTCACGAGACCGGAAAGAAGAATTACTGCATTACATCGAAGTTCTTTTTAACCGGATGCAAGAAAACCAGAAGCTTTCTAAATCGGGATTACTCATTGCAGGCCGGGCCGAACAAGGCGATCACATTAATGTAGTTTGGTTGACCAATAATCTCGAATTAACGCGATGCCTGGAGGAAGCAGCTCCAGCTGTACCAGCAGAACTGGCCGATTCCATGTTGGCTTTTGCTTTAAAACAAGATATTGATTTCCTGAATGCCCCCCACAAGTTGGATTCCGTGGGAGGTGGATTTGCTGTCACTTTACATGCGGAGACCGGTTTGCCACGTACGCGATCCATGAATAAGCCCTACACGTCGACCTGGAGTGCGGGATATGGCTATGGCACCCACGCCGGCGTAGCTAATATTTGTTTTGACCGGTACCATCGATTAAAAGAGAGGCATCCCGATCTGTCAGATCAATATAAAGCTTTGACGCTGCGGGTTGGAGAAATGTATCTGACCACCTCTCCCGATACCTCTATCCTGCTCAAACCCTCCGAGTTTGCCGAGGTCATCGCCCTTATGTTGCATTGCTATGAGTTGAGTCAGGCAGATAAATACCTGATCCGGGCTGAATATTTTGCCCAGGCCGGTATCGATCTTTTTATAGACGACGAATCGCCCCTGCCTAAAGCTACCAACCAGCACAACCATTACGAATCGATCACCGGTGGTCCTTCATTTATGTATCAACGGTTTAAATTGGAAATAGCACTAAAAAAATAACCCAGTTGAAAACTGAGGAGGATAGTTCTTTGTCCCAGCTCATCTAAGGCTCAGATCGGAACTCATAGTCTGGAAAAGACTCCGTTGACCTCGCCACTAAAGTTGTTCTTCCAACTCGATGTACTCTTCGCATGGAAATCACCAACATTTGGAATTAATCTCTAATCACGAACATTACAACTAAAGTCAAACGAGGTAAGCCAGATCAAGGGGATTAGTCCTCATCTATCCCTTCTATCTTAGACCTCAAGAGGGTCTTCAATTCCAATATCTCGATCTTCAGCATTTCCAATTCAGATTTCATCGCTCGGTTTTCCGCCTGCAATTCCTGGCCTTGATTCTGCAGGTTTTGCAAAAGCCCTTTTATTTTCCAATTTTGAACTACAGGCTGTTTTTCTCCTTGGTGGTGACCTTGGATGTAAACTAACTGCTCACCTGACAACTCCTCTACCAGACGGACAGTCTTTAGCATATCTACATTGATCTTTCCGTGTTCATTCTGTGAATAAAATGACCACGCGAGGGGTTCAGATGGATCACCGATTAGGCTAAAATTATGGGGAGAAAGGGTGGTGACATTTCCTGCTTCATCTCGCACTATCAACTCAGAGCTGCCCGCCGCATCTTCTGCATAGAGTTGTACCAGGTTGGCTGGTGAAGACGTAGGTGCCATATCATTTGCGAGAGCAAGAGAGCCGGATATCCCAAGGTTGCCATCGGAAAAAATTCCTCCGGCTCCCACATTGAGTCCACCCATGACCTGGATTTGACCTTGGGCGATTATGTCGTTTTTAACCTGCAGATTGCCCGCTTCCAGTGAGTGGGCATTGAGCGCGGTGACTTCGGCACCGGAAACATCAATCACTTTTATGTCATTGACCAGTGCATCCACTACATAGGCCTGACGTCCCGACACAAATACAGACCTGGCATCACTGCCAATAGTCAGACTGCCAGCCAATAGGGGAGTACCTGGATTGGATACATCAATTACTTTCAGGTCATCCGAACTTACGTCAACCACATAAGCATAGCGACCAGACACATATACAGATCTTGGGCTTCCACCAATTGTCAAACTTCCAGCCAACGCCGGTAAGCTCGGATTCGACACATCTATCACCTTCAGATCATCAGCCGCTACATCGACTATGTAGGCATAGCGACCAGAGACGTAGACAGACTGGGGAAGATCCCCGATGCCCAAAGTCCCAGTCAAGCTGGGGGCACTCGGGTCAGATACATCGATTATTCTCAGATCATTCGAACCCTCATCCGCCACATAGGCGTATATTCCGGAGACGTATACTGATTTTGGAAACGATCCGATTGCTAAACTACCGGTCAGACTAGGTGAACTGGGACTGGACACGTCGATCACTTTCAAATCATCTGAACCCGAATCAACCACATATACATAACGTCCAGACACGTACACAGATCGTGCCTGAACCCCAAGAGCTAAACTACCGGTGAGACTCGGACCACTCGGATTGGATACATCGATCACTTTCAAATCAGCAGAGCCCTGGTCAATAACATAAGCATAGCGGCCGGACACGAATACTGCGAAAGGAAATGTCCCAATACCCAGACTACCAACTTGAACAGGAGCACTCGGATTGGACACATCAACCACACGCAAATCGTCCGAATCGGGATCGGCCACATAGGCATAGCGTCCCGATACGTAGACGGAAACTGGTGCCTCGCCGATGCCCAAACTGCCCGATAATCTTGGATTCGTGGGGGTTTGCAAAAAGCTACCGGCATGCAAAGTAAGTGCCTCCGATGGCAAGGTGTCACCAATACCAATATGGCCACTTGAGTCTATGATCATGATCTGACTATCTCGGGTTATAAATCGAATGACATCGTCATCCGCGGCTTTTTCCACCTGAATCCTGGTATCGTTGTCCAAATCAATCAATTTCTGATTCATTGTCGCCGCATCCCGGATACCCAGGTACCCATCCTTACGCCATACCATCAGACTGTCGGCAGTGTTATCTGTCTCCATTTCCGAGATCTTGACCTTTCCTTCAACTTCCAGGTTTTGAGATAAAAGCGTGGCCGTCAGGCAAAGTGCGGGTAAAATGAGTATGGATCGCATATCTGAATGTTTTTCCTAAGTTACCGTATTTTAAGAAACAACCTGTTTTGACGAGACTTAGCGATATTTTTTAATGGGACATGGTTGGTGTAGAAGAAAGTTATATGCCTGGTAAAATGACGTCGGTGCCACAGTGATTCCAGGCCGATCATCCATCAATCAACTTGTCATCAACCTGGCCAACTTTACTCAGGTCTGTTGGGTCCTACCTTTTCAAATCATTTGATCTAAACTTCACAGCAAAAATGATGAATTATTTGATTTATCAACACTAATAGGACGGATTTGCCGAAGTGCAGTCAGCTGATTTTTAATTGGTAACCCATTTGAATTCCTGTGATATCATTTGCTACCCGAATTTCCCAAATACCTATTTATAAGTGTATCCCCCCGGCCTCTGTCTTATTAATTTCTCCTGGATATCATTTCAAATTTCTTGTTTTGTAGTTAAATCCCCTGATGACTTTGTACGTGTTATGATGCATTTTGTAAATTAATTTAATTGTTAATTTGTTGTTTCGATTTCCAGGGAGGATTTGTTTCAATGATTTCACTTGATGCAACACGAAGCAAAAATCAGGCAAAATTCGGTAAGTTAGCAGATGTTATTTAAGTATATAGAGTCAAATCATGAAGTGTCGGATCAAGAATTTGACAAAGTATTCCCCAACCATATACGCAGAATGTCAGAGCTGCACTTCACTTCCGTACAAGTAGCTAAACAGGCATCTGCTTATCTAGCAGAACAGAGTACAACGGTGTTAGATCTAGGAGCCGGAGTGGGAAAATTCTGCATGATAGGATCTGTATGGGCTCGCGGCAAATATATTGGCATAGAACAGAGATCATCGCTCTGTGACATCGCCAACAATG
>JABDLW010000601.1 GCA_013001805.1 Saprospiraceae bacterium
ATCCAAAGGCAAGCAGATAAATCACCGTGGAGCAAATGGAGCTAATCCAGGAGATGGGGGTCCACTCTTCTAGGAAAACAATGGTCACCGAAATTAAGGTAATTAAAATAGCTATCCAGACCAAAACTACCAGTCCCTTGCAGGCTCTGATTAAAGCCGGTGTGAGTCGTGGCCTTGGTTCTCCGATTACAAATTTCTTCTTCCAATCGTTTTTTTGTCGCAGTAGCCTTCTATATGACCAAAATGCGAAAACTGCAATAGAAGCGGTCATTAAAAATACTGGTAATTGGTTTCTATCTAAAGTGCGATAGCAAGCCAACAAAGCGTAAATCCAGGCTAAATACACCGACATTCCCAAAGCACGGCGTAAAAATTGTGTGGCTGAAAACTTGGTACTGTGTTTGACATTAGCTTGGAAAGAGACAATACCAATTCCTAACCATTGTGGTTTGTTTAATTTCCAGACAATTTTGTTATCCTTAGACGGGTAGTCCAGTCCGTGTTGCCAAATTTGCAAATAAATCGGATAATGCGAAAAAATCAATGCGATTGTGTTAAGCAAAATTATAAACACCAGATAATCAACAGGTGATTGAAAAAGGTCAATAATGATGGTTGTGCCCTGATCTACTTTAGTTAGGATAAATACTAAGATGCCAACGAAAATGATATTTAGCCAGGCCGACCGGAAGAAAACCTTAATTTGTTTAAGGTAGGTCTCGGCATATCTCATGTAGAGAAAATAGAGAAACTGTAAAAGAAATGCGCAATAAAGAGCATACTTGATGTTCTGTATTGAAATCAAGTTGTCCAAAATGCCATCGGGAAAAGGTTGCTTATACTGTAAGAGGTTTATATAGAGCCTATTTTCCCACCAGTCGAAAATCAGTGCCAAAAGTCCCAGAGACATAAATACGAAATAATAAACTTTTCGAAAACTCAACTTTCGGCAAAATATTTTTCCAAATATGAGGAGAGTCGTGACCCCTATCGGTGCCCACAGGCTATCGATCCTGAAAAACCACTTATATAAGTTCAATTTTCCCGAAGTCACTATTAATTGTAGTTTCTCGAAAGCCTGTGGAAAGAGATCAAATTGCGGGACCGGAACGACGTCATTAATTCGAAAGGAAGAAATAATCCAGGCCAGCAATATGGTCAGGATTAGAAAGGCGGTTAATAAAACATTTGCCAGCGTAACTGACGGCAGGTTATCTTTGGTATAATGCATTCCGGCCATGATATTCAGTATTTAATTTAGCGGGATCGAATCAATTAATACCTTTAACTATCGTTAATGTGACTAACTGGTAGGAGGTAACCCAAGCAAATCTGCATAATGGTCCAGCAGCACGATCATTTGAAGGTCCGGATAATCGCAAAGAGTAGATAATTTTCCATCAATTAAATCAATTCCAGTGCGCGGCCTAATGAAAGATGTCAACTCACCTGCAAGAAACACTTGCCATACGAAGAAAAACGAAGGCGATCATTTATCCGAAAAAACTCTTCGCATCAACTACTTGCCCCTCAATCTCGCCATTTGAAATCGTGTAATTAAATCCCTTTTGCACCGCAAAGGCACCAATCGATCCATTCTTGCCCAGAGCGATAAAAGCAACCTGAAAACTCCTGGCCTTTTCACGATCTCTCTTAATAATGCGTTCTACCGCCTGTTCACAAGCCTCTTGAGGTGTCCGACCATTGCGCATTAATTCAACCACGAGATGACATCCACTCACGCGAATTACTTCCTCTCCTTGCCCGGTGGCAACGGCGGCACCCACTTCATTGTCAACAAAGAGACCCGATCCAATGATCGGTGAATCGCCCACCCGGCCGCGCATCTTAAAACCCATTCCGCTGGTGGTACACATCCCGGAAAGTGCACCTCCACCGTCCAGTGCAATCGTACCCATCGTATCGTGATTAAAAGAGCCATCATCAAACCGGGCCGGTGCATAAGGGCCTTTCCCCTTCTTACTTTGAGTTCGTTCGATGTTGATTACCGGTTCGTAGTTGGCATCCAACAACCATTTTTTATAAGCCTTTTCAGCTTCAGGTGACAGTGTTTGGGGCTCTAACGGGAAGCCCTGTTCCACAGCAAACTGTTGTGCACCTATTCCCACCAACATGACGTGAGGTGTTTCCTCCATCACCTTGCGTGCCACAGATACCGGATGTTTAATTCGCTCGAGAAAGGCAACAGAACCACAATTTGCCTGGTCATCCATGATGCAAGCATCCAGTGTCACATATCCATCGCGGTCTGGATTACCGCCAAGACCCACACAACAATTAATATCATTTTCAATGGCAATACCGGCTTGTTCCACCGCGTCAATCGCCCGACCCTGATCCAGAAGGACTGGCCAGGCAGCTGCGTTGGCAATGACGCCACTATCCCAGGTTGAAACCACAACCGGTTTACCGGATCCCTCCTTTGCTGGTAGATTGACATACCTTACCGCAGGAATGAGTAATGCGCTATTTTTAACAAATTGTCTTCTTGAATTTTTCATAATCACTTTTAATAAATGGGCTGAAGTATCATACGTAAAGCTAAATTAACACTATTTAAAATGTCCCCTGAAGGGTCGATCCTTCACCCGCCACCGCTCTAAATTTTTCTAACTTAGCCTATTCATCATCAACTACTAGTATCATGCGTTATAGCATTATCTGTTTTTGTCTGATCATCTTTGGTTGCCAAGCGCCAGAACCTCCTGTCACCAAGCGTCCCAACATACTGTTTATTATGTCCGATGATCACGCTTATCAGGCTATCAGTGCTTATAGTGACAAACTTATAAGCACTCCCAACATCGACCGAATTGCGCAGGAAGGCATTCTTTTTCAAAATGCCTGCGTGACCAATTCGATATGTGCTCCATCCCGGGCTGTGATTCTGACTGGAAAACACAGCCACCTAAATGGAAAAATTGACAATCGATTTCCTTTCGATACAACCAATATCACCTTCCCTCAAATTCTTCACGACAATGGTTATCAAACCGCTATGT
>JABDLW010000607.1 GCA_013001805.1 Saprospiraceae bacterium
CAAAGAAATTACAGATAATAATTAATGAGTTCCTGTACTATTTCTATTCAGAATTAAACTCAATGTACTAGAAAATCTCTAAAGCTTAACCGCTTAGAAATAGCCAAGCCAAGGAATTATCACACAAGTTTAATACGGAAATTAATTAGAAGTCACAGCATAATTGCATTTCTTCGATACCACCCTGAGGATTAATTTGCATTAAGGTGGTATCGGGACCATTGGCATGGTTGTTTTTTTCCGTAAACTTAATATCGATAAAAGAGGGCATTTGCCGGCTTTGCCCGATAGACACAATTTTTAAGTCCGCAGGATTGAATGCCATGATATCAACTATTGAATGATAAGTGGGATGAATAGTGGTCACCAACATTTGCCGCTCATCTTCCTTGCGACAGGAGATCAGGATAATTTCAAATGGTTTATCCATTCTTTTTTCCGGGAATACAAATTTCCGATGTCCATAAATGTCCTCATAGCCATTTTCATTTAGCTTTCGGTAGAATAGCCCCTTTTCAATTTTTATCGAATCCTGCATCAGATCATCACCGTGATTATTATGAGCGGTTAATTCGGTGGTGGGTAGATGATCAAATGACTTGTCAGTGCAGGAATAAAGCAAAAATAGGCTAATAATCAATCCGGATCGAAAACTGAATGTCGGTATCTGCACTACGGTAGCTATGATGAAGAAAAGCTTACAGGATAAAATTACAGAAATAAGTCGAAGTTGCACCGCCTGTTTTGCAATATGCTACGTCGCCGAAAGGATGCTAATAATCTTCAGGACTTTGCTACTAGACAAATCCATTAATTATTATCTATAATTATCTTCCTGTTTTATGCCATTTCTTCGTTGTCGTCAATCACTGCACGACCGCCCTGCTTCATTCCTCCGGTCTTGATCTGACACTAGGGTACTTCTATTTACTCCGTTCATGGCCTGAACGTTCCCGAAAAGTGGGGAGCTGGATGGATCTTTTAAATTCATACGTCGTTGAAGCTCGATTACGTAGCTCCGGCTATGTGCTTTCGCTTCGCCTTGTTTGAATTCAAAATCTCTCATCCTCAGTCTCATTCAGGAGTAAATAGAGGTACCCATAAAACATCTTGAAATTCTGACGAAAAAACTAATGGGTTCGTCTACTAGTATCTATCGCTTTTTGCCTCCGGTCACTTGTGAGCTTGAGCAAAATCACCATACGTGCTCTAAAAAGTATTGTAAATTTGTGCTGCTGGCGCGAGGACAAAGCCCGCTCAGTAAAAAAAAAGATGAGAATATCGAATGCTTTATTTTACCTCCTGCTTGGGCCGTTGGCAATGATAATTTACAGTGCCTGTGGCACTACGGGTGCTGTCAAAAACAGTGGCGAACGCGCTGAAAGGGTATATCAATCGCTCTTTGACATGTTGCGGGCCCAACCGGAGCTGACGATTAGTGGATCACAAACGGATGCAGTTATCAGAATAAGGGGTAACACATCAATAGAAGGCAATAATGATCCTTTGTTTGTAGTCAACGGAACTCCAGCTGGTCATGGATATGCCAGTGTACAGCAACTGAGTGTCGATGATATCGAGTCTATCCGTGTTTTACCACGTTCACAAGCTGGTATATATGGAGCTCGCGGCATCAACGGAGTCATTTTAATAAAAACCAAGTAAGGTAGGATCAAACCAGCAACATGATTTTCTGCCACTTGATTTGGAGCACAGCCTTCGTTTATGAGGTGACAGGGACTACCCAAAAGTACCGGTAAAGGACCTTCCATCTGAGATGCCTTTTGCACTATCACCGGAAAAAGCTATCAATGACAAACAGGTGAAAAAGCCGGTTCCATTTTCAGCACTCCATCAACACCTGGATCACTTGATCACTGGGATTTACCACTGGAAATCATCGCTGGATAGATGCCCATTTGGCTGATTATTTCCGTGCATGTGCGGATGTCGTCAGAAGGCATTTGATGATTTTCTAAATTAATGCCTTACAATAAATCATTGAGCAGCTGTCTACAATGACTCGACATCGATATTATAGTAGTTTCTATTCGCTGCGGAGACTATCTATTGGATTAATTAATGCTGCTTTTATACCCTGGAAACTCAAAGTTAACAGCGCTATAGCAATAGCGATTAATGCGGCGATGACAAACATCCACCATTGCATATTAATGCTATAGGCAAATTGATTCAACCATTGAGACATAATAATGTAGGCAACCGGCGAAGCCAGAACGACGGAAAATATCACCAGGAATAAATATTTCCTGGATAGGAGAGTGAAAATCCCCACCATGCTGGACCCCAAAACTTTTCGTATACCGATTTCTTTTTTTCTTTGCGTAAATCCGAAAGAGGCAATGCCAAACAGACCCAGACAAGCAAGAAAAATAGCCAACCAGGTAAAGACAAATGTAACACGGATATTCTGTGCCTCGAAGCGATACATTTCCTGAAATTGATCGTCCAGGAAATCGTAATTGAAAGGACGATGGCTGATCATAGAAGCCCAAACATCTCCCAGCTCCGTAAGTGTATTATTTAATCCTTGTCCCTGGAGTTTGATTAAAATAAAACGACCCCATATCTCTGGAAAAATTACCAATGGCTCGATCGGTTGATGTAGCGAGGCAAAATGAAAATCACCAATTACTCCCTTCACAATAGATCGATTGCCGTTAAAACTTATGAGTTTACCAATAGCTTCTTCTTCATGCCACCCCCAGAGCTTTGCCAATGATTGGTTTATGATTATAGGCTGGATTAAGTTAGAGTCACTATTTATTTTGTCTGAAACTTTAAGATCGGTGTTTGAAAAATCTTGTCCGGCCAACAATTTAATATCCATGGTCTCCAGGAAATCCAAACCTACTGGCATAGCCGTAACCGGTCGGTTATTTTGTCCGGTAATATCCAGCCCCACATCATAACCCCCTTTAATTTCGATGGGTAGATCGTAAGATATGCTGACAGCACTTACCCGGGGTATCGAAAGCATTTGAGATTTTAATGCATCGTATTTGTCAAGTACGGCTCTGTCTCCCCGCAAGGCAATTACTCCCTCTTTGTCAAAACCCAATTTCTTATCCTGAATAAATCGCATTTGGCTATGCAACGTTAAAGCACCAATAGTAAGGAGGATGGAAATGAAAAACTGAAAGACAATCAATGAATTTTTTAACCATTGATTATTTCGACCAGAGAAAATCTGTGATTTTAAAGCTGTAATCGGATGGTATCTGACAATGACGAAAGCAGGGTACAGTCCGGCGAGCACACTCAGGAATATAGTGGCACCAAGAATAATAACCAATGCATCAGGTTGCAGAAGTACGGCTAAATCCAGCTGCCGGTCAAAGAGGCTGTTAAAAACCGGTAAAAAGATATTGGCGATGAGTAAACCCAACATGACTGCAGTCAATGTAACCAGCCCTGATTCTATGATATTCTGGTTAATCAATTGGAATTTACTAATGCCTAGTACTTTTTGCACACCTATTTGCCTTGACCGCTCCGAACTTGCCGCGGTAGTCAGGTTGACATAGGTGATGCCGGCTATCAATAAAATCAGGAGTCCTACTACCGCAAGAATGTAAATGTATCTGATATCGCCGGCCGGTTCGAAATTTCCCGGAACTGTAGATTTTAAGTGTATATCACTAAGTTTTTCTAGTTGATAGGTAAGGTAATCATCTCCTGAGCTGCCGGTTTCACCACTTTTGGATTTCATATATTCCGGTATTCTTGCTCGCAGAGCTTTCAAATTTGCTTCTTTATGCAGCAGCAAATAAGTGACATAGTTTGCATTCCACCACGACTCAGGCTGAGGTGAGGGCAAGGAGGCAAAGGAAGCAATGACACTGGGCTTGATATGGGTATTTTTTGGTGGATCGGCCATGACGCCACTGACAGTGAATTCTTTGCTACTGCCGATCCTGATTTGTTTTCCAATGGGATTTTCCTGACCAAAATATCGTTGTGCGGCAGATTCTGACAGCACTGCTTGATCCGGTTGTTTTAATTGGTCCTGTATCCTTCCATTAAGCAGGGGAAAGGTAAATATTTGGAAGAATGTAGAGTCGGCAAAATATAGATCAGGCTCGTCTAATAAAATATTCTGGTATTTTATCGGCTGCGGATATTTAATTAATCTCACGGCGGACTCAATTTCCGGAAAATCCTGGCTGAAAGCTGTCGCCACTTTGTTACCAGTCACATTGGCGATTCCGGTTTCCCCACCAAAATGATATTCCATGTTGACCTTGACGATCCGGTCCTTCAGGAGATGTTGACCATCGTAACTGAGTTCATGTTGAATATACAAAGCAACTAGTATGCACGCTGCCACTCCAATAGCTAATCCGGTCAGTTTGATAATTGAAAAAGTACGGTCTTTAATCAGATGTCTGAAGGCAAGGATTAAATATCGCTTATACATAAATTCACATTGATATAAACGCCAGAAATTAATAACGACCCAAAAATACGGCTGATATGCCAACATACCATAAGTCAAGAATATGCCAAAAACATAACTGATTGTAAATCAATTTTTTGCTAAAATAATTGAGACAAGAAGGTGTGCGATATCGGACGTTTTTGTACGTGAGCGTACGATTGATTTCTGGTCTGATAAATACATAAGGTACTCAAAGAGACCTTTTGCAAAGGTTTATGGGGTCAACAGCCTCCTCGAGTAAAAGAATGATTTTAAGACATAGCATTGATCTACAAAGAGAAAATCGCTTGGACTTGTGATCCCGGCTCCGGAAGCTAAAACGGGGTACCCACACTTTGGTAGGAGCGTCATTTTCTACCCAGCGACTTGATAAACTAATTTGATGCTATATAGGTTGATCCGTCACCAAGTAAAAACATCGAAATCAAGATTAAAATACCTGCCACAAAAGCTAAAAAACAAGCAGAACCTTAGCTGGAGTATTAAAGGTATTTTATTGACAGATTTATTCTGTAGAGAGCAGTCCTTTGGTTTGTCTCTCAGAGTATCCCAACCAAGTATAGCAACCACTCTTTGATCCAGAACCTAAGTTAAAACCCAAAAAATTATATACCCACCATTCCTTAATCTGCCTGTGTTTCATAAGCTAAAATCTGTCCCAGATTAATCAGGGAGCTTTCCAGATCGGGATAAGCAAGTTCCTGTACTCCAATCTGTTGATCAATACAGAGACTCGCTGCAACAGCAGCGCTTTGGCCTAAAATCATAAATACAGGTTCCATCCGGATCGACCCGTAAGCTATGTGCGAACTAGACACACAGACCGGTACCAGCAGATTGGATATTTCACCTTCTTTGGGTATGATCGCTCCATAATCTATCTGATAGGGTTTCGGCGGACGAACTCCTATGTCTCCTTCATTTTGTACAAATCCTTCTTCCGTGACATACCTCTGAGTGTTGTGCGAGTCCATTCCATAAGACCCCATACCGATTGATTCGGGGACCTGCCGCCGGTCCATGATTTCATTTTCAGTCATTACGTAGGCTCCGATCATTCGTCTGGCTTCACGCACATAGATCTGGTAAGGCCAATGGCCATTGTCAGAAAATTCATCCCGGGCCAAACCCCAGGTCTGCATTTTATCCCGGATATTTTCCGGTACGGTAGAATCATTAGTCAGGAAGTACATCAGTCCTCTTTGATAGGATTCATGCTCAGCGACGATTGCACGACGCTCTTCATAACTTCCTTCCGGATAGGTATAATTCATTCCGATATTATCTGTACTAAAAGGGCCATGATTATTGGTGTCGGTTTTACGGTTTGGAATGGGGTCAAATTTTTGAAAAGTCTCATCCCAACCGGAAGCATAGATCCGGGATAATAATTCATACTGTGATCGGTCATAGTCGTCAGGCTTGAGGAAAGGCACCTGGTTGTCGGGGTGGTTGCTCAGGCACATTCTAAAACAATAGGCCTGAATACGATGATCACCCTGACCTTTGATTCCTGGAGGATCCGTCGAAATCCGGGGTAAAACTCCAGACGTTGGATCACCTGGAATTTTGTAGGCGCTGATATCTGTTTCGAACTGATGTCCGTGATGAAAAACATTTGTCTGTACACCATTCCAGGTCTCACCATATTGGGCATTTGATTCCCGCCCGACATGGTATGAAACACCTGACGCCGCCATGAGATCTCCTTCATAGGTAGCATCGATAAAAACCTGTGCTTCATATTTCATTCCACTTAGCGTTGTAATAGACTTAACTTTCTGGTCTATGACCACCACTCCATTTTCGCGATTCAGACACTCATCTCTGACTACTTCAATATTTTCCTGCTTGATCAAATCCTCAAAAACCATTTCAGCAGCATGGGGTTCAAATATCCACATAGTGCGTTTGTCTCCATCAATAGCGGGAGTTCCCTGACCCTTGTTGCCGTATTCTGATCGCGGCTGCCAGGCCCAGTTTTCATCTTCCTGATAATGAGTATAGAGTTTCTGATAAAACTCACGGGACAAACCACCGATTACTTCTTTATTTCCCGTGTCAGTAAATCCTAATCCTCCGGATGAAAGTCCGCCTAGATGTATAGTAGGTGAAACTAAAATCACTGATTTTCCACTTCTTGCCGCTTGTACCGCGGCAGTCACACCAGCCGAGGTGCCTCCATAAACAAGTATATCCGTTTTTTGAACATTTTGCTCTTCGACTTCTGAACATGACCAATGGATCATACTGACCAGGAAAAAAAATAGAATAGATTTTTTGATTATACTAGTGTACATAGTTCAACTGATTGATTTTTACCCCTCAGGAGGATTTGTCCCAGGGATTGAATTTTATGATTTAATTGAGGACGTAATCTCTTCAAAAGGGCTCCGGAAATTAAAAGTTTGGTATTGTATTCATTGCACTTGGCCTGTATTCGGGCAGTGGTGTTTAATACATCTCCGGAGTAGGTAATGTCTCTTTTGACAAGACCAATTTCTCCAGCTATAACCTTCCCGTAATGTATACCTGCTTTGAATTCGGGTACCTGTCCGTACCTGCTCAAATAAATATCGCTTTTCTCCGATATTTTCCTGATCATTTGAAAATAGCATTCGAGGCAATGGTTTTCTTCCAGGCCTTCTTGTAGTTTCCAGGATACGACGACCTCATCGCCTACATATTGATAAATATGACCCTTATTGTAAATAATTGGTTTGGTCAGATCTCTAAAAAAGTCCTTGAGAAGCCGGTGGTACAATTCATTTCCTAGCTTTTCGGCAATGGTGGTCGATGACTTCAGATCAACAAACATAAAAATACGTTCCTCGTATTGAGGCGTGCGATATTTTCCCCGGATAAAAGCGAATAAGATACCAGGTCCAAACTTATTGTTTATTTGTAAAAAAAGCTGTGTGAAACTTACTACTACTGACCATGCAATAATATTTTTCAGATGCAGGGGATCCTGGATAAAAGCAATATAGGCTGACCAGCCCTCCGCCGAGTTAATTGAATGCCCTTGTACCAGGGGTACGAAAATCAAACCCAGAAATGTGGTGATAAAAGCGACGATCAGAATAAAGGATATCAATACACTGATGATCGTATATCCATAGGACCTTTCGCTGAATTTCTCATCGACATAGAAAATCAAGAACGAACCACCTAATGTGCCACCAATGAATCCAGCCAGACAATTAAATAACAGATTTAAGGAAAAATTAAACTGGACATCATCAAATCCCTGTTCTTTGAGCGATGCAATTGAAAAATAATCATAGCATGTGATCCAGCCACCGATTACAACCCAAATAATAACAATGACCAGTACCTTTTTAAGTTTTATCTTTAGTTCGAGATTCATTCTCCTTTTTGCAATGCTTCGCGCCCCGGGTGTTTTCCCCATTCATATCGCCGGCTTTCATCAAAATCAGGATTGATTACCGGCAGGTCTGCTCCCACATCCTTTAACCAGGTATCTAGCTTCGCCTTCAATTCCTTCGCCCTGGTATGATCTGCCGCCGCCAGATTATTTTTTTCACCAATATCTGAATTGAGGTTGTAGAGTTCGACTTGATCTTCATCATAGAAATACAGTAATTTAAAATTGCCTTCGCGAATGGCACTAGCCGGACGGCTATGATGGTAAACGGGATAATGCCAGAAGAGCGTTCTGCCGAGGTCCTCTTTACCAGTAAGAATTGGGAGCATACTTTTGCCATCCAGTGTCTGATCCGGGGGCATGCCGTGAGTTATTTCCATGAGAGTGGGAAAGAAATCAACACTGGAAATCGGACTGTTTGCACTGCTGCCAGGATTAATTTTATTCGGCCATTTCACGATTAGTGGTTCACGAATTCCACCCTCGTATAGCGTGCCTTTTTCCGCCCTTAGGGGTTGGTTGGACGATGCGATGTATAAAAGACTGTCTTCTGGATAATAATGTTTTTTCGAATCCGCAATCAGAGGTATCTTATCAAACCTGCTCACGAGCCCACCATTATCGGAATAGAAAATGATGATGGTATTTTCCTCCAAAGCCAATTCGTTGATTTTGTCCACGATGCGGCCGACACTATTGTCAATGTGCTTAATCATAGCGGCATAGATCGCATTGCACGGGTAATCGTTTACATTGGGTTTATTTAGGAATTGTTTTATAAGATTGGTGTCGGCATCCAGCTGCACATGCACGTCATAATGTGCTAAAAATAAAAAGAAGGGATCGTCTTTATTATCTTCAATAAAAGAAACACTCAGATCTGTAAGTGCTTCCGAAAGTATTTTGTCTTCTGGAAACGATTGATTGGGTTTTAATACCTGATTATAATTGTAATAGGGACTTCCCTGAAAGATGACGCTTTCATCGTAGCCTTGATTTTTGGGAAAATTCTGCTCCTGGTTTCCCAGATGCCATTTGCCAAAATAGCCGGTTCGATAATTTGCCTTTTTCATCATCTCACCCAGTGTTTCCATTTGCAAAGGCAAATACTGAGTCCTGTTTTGAGCCACCTGCATCTTTTCGAAAGGACGCCAGTGCCCGGGTAAAAAATCGATGATGCCCAAACGAGCTGGATACTGACCGGTTTGGATACTGGCCCGGGTGGGCGAGCAGACCGGACAGGCAGCATAAGCGTTGTCGAATGTCATCCCCTCTTCGGCTAATCGGGTGAGGTTTGGGGCTTCATTAAACCGGTTTCCATATACCGGTAGATCCGCCCAGCCAAGATCATCAGCCAGAATGAATACAATATTGGGAGGTGGTGCCTCGGCTTGCTCACCACAACTTGTCATAGTTGCAATAAGCATAAAAACGCAGGCTATCCTCAGGAATACTGGAGGCTGGTTCATCACAAAGAAATTAATCCAGCTTCAAAATATGCATTCTTCGTCAGACTCTTGTATAATGAATACGGTCTTTGACTAAAAATGAGTTTTTTATATTCCTGAAAAGCAACCTGCTACGCAGACATGCCACACGGCAGGTTGCAAAATCAAACTCGCAGAAATGCGTCAGCATTTTATTTAGACTTTGGCACAGGGATGAGCCAAAGGATGTTCATACTGTTCTATTTCTAAGAGTGATTCATTTATGCAATTCCACAAAAAAACCTGAGATTAATTCGTCAAGACGATCTTGCCAATATGCTGACTGGTTTCCATATGGCGATGAGCCTCCGCCGCTTGCTTCATGGGAAAAACCCGGTCGACCACAGCTCTAAATTTTCCCGTTGCCAGAAGTGGCCATACTTTTCTCCGGATTTCACTAGTGAGCATGGTTTTGTAACTGTCTTCGCGGCTTCTTAATGTACTTCCCGAAATAGTAATGCGCTTGCGCATCACCTGGAGGATATCTAAATTTACTGATCGTCCCTGCATGGCATTTATGTAAATCAAGCGTCCCTCGGGATTGAGCAGATTGATGTTTTTTTGAAAATAGTCTCCTCCCACCATGTCGAGGATGACATCCAGACCGACGGAAGCCAACGACTTTTCGAAATCCTGTTCTTTGTAGTTTACGCAGAGGTCGGCACCTAGTGATTCGCATGCTGCACATTTGGATTGCGATCCTGCGGTGGCAAATACCCGGGCTCCCAGGGCCTTGGCTAGCTGTATGGAAGTGATACCTATTCCACTACTTCCTCCATGTACCAGAAAGTTTTCCTGCTCTTGCAACTGCCCTCGCATGAAGACATTACTCCAAACGGTAAAAATCCCCTCAGGTAAGCTTGCCGCTTCGGTAAAAGTAAATTTATCCGGTACGGGCAAACAATGAGCTGCGACGACTTTTACAAAATCCGCATACCCACCTCCTCCGACCAGGGCACAGACTTTATCGCCAATTTTCCATTGGGTTACCTGATCTCCCATTGCTTCAATTACTCCTGCAACTTCTACACCGGGAATGTCCCTGGGTACACCCTGTGGAGCAGGATAATTTCCCTGGCGTTGATATATATCCAGTCTGTTCACTCCGGCCGCCATTACCCGGATAAGCACTTCACCAGACGAAATAATGGGTATGGTTTTTTCCTGTACCTTCAAGACATCGGGCAATCCAAATTCGGTGATAACAACAGCTTTCATTTAGATCTACAACTTAACTACTTACCTCATCAAGAAGTTTGAGGATAGAATCGTATTGATGTCCCGTTGCCTCCGAAAGAGCAAGCTCACAGGTTTTGGATGTTGAATAATAGCCATTATATTCAGTTTCATTAACCTCGCTTGCTTCCTTTTTTGTGGCTGATCGTGTCAGCTCGGGATAGTAAAATCCGCGGTCACCTGCCATTCCGCAGCAGCCTGCAAAGTCAGGTATCTCCGCTTGCCTGGCACAAGCATTGCCAATCGCTTGTAGTTTTGACATCGTACCCATTTTATGTACAGAGCAAACCGGATGAAAGACAATTTTTTCCTTTGGTGATGTGATAGATAATGCTGGAACGAGCATGTCAGAAGCAAAATCGATGACATCCAAAATGTTCAGCTGATCAAACCTTTTTTGATTTTCCTCCGACAGGTTATTACGTCCGTTCACCAGTGTCTGGGTGCAGCTGGTTACATCCAGAACAATGGGAATTTTTCCTTGATTTGATTCGATAAATAAGTGTTCTATGGTTTTGTTAATTGTATAATGATAAGCATCGGTAAAGCCTTTGGACGAAAATATCTGACCACAGCATGCTTTATTAATCGATGAGGGTTTTATTACTTTGATTTTTGCTTTTTCACACAGGTTAAAAAATCTATTTGTAATATCTCCACCCATCATGCGGTTTATACATGCATTGAAATAGAGCACTCTTTGTTCACCGTCAGATGATCGCGGCAAAGGCTTCATTGCCGGACCTTGCAAATAATTTGACCACCTGGGCACGAATGGCATCACTCGTCTCGCCGTGGCCGTAAAATTCTTCATAAAATTGGCCCCCAAAACTTTATTAAAAAACAATCCTGATTTTAAAGCGACTTTGGCGCTCCCTTCCAGCCATCTGAAGTTTCGTGCAGCGACTAAGGCCATTTTGTTTTGCAGGGTGGAATGATTTTCCAACCTTAACCTTTTTACCAGGTCGCCGGTATTGATATCTACCGGACAGCTGGTTGCGCACATGCCGTCGACAGCGCAAGTGTCCAGGCCATCGTATTGGTAATCTTTTAAAAGTGCATTCCTTGATTTCAAATCGCCGCTGGTTTCCAGTCTTTTGATCGCTCTCCGGATTCCAATGCGGCGTCTTGGAGTTAAGGTTAGATCACGGCTGGGACAATTATTTTCGCAAAAGCCACATTCAATACAACGGTCCACTTCCTCTTCGACTATAGGCATGGTCTTGAGGTTATGAATGTGGGTTAATTTATCTTCAGTGATGACAATGCCGGGATTTAATAAGTTGGTGGGATCGACCAGCTGCTTCAATGTTTTCATGATTTGATAAGCGTCCGGGCCCCATTCTTTTTCAACAAAGGCGGAAACTGCCCTTCCGGTGCTATGTTCGCCTTTTAAAGCACCATCATATTTATCGAGAATTAATTCAAATAATTCGTCATTAAATTTTTCGTAATGATCTATATCCTCTTTACTGATAAAACTTTGGGATACGGCAAAATGTAAATTGCCATCTTTAGCGTGTCCGAAAATAATACCATTTTCATATTTATATTTTTCAAACAGGTTTTGGATGTCGACCACGGCATCACCCAGCCTTTCTACCGGCAGGGTAAAATCTTCCAGTAGGGTAGAGGTGCCTTTTGCCCGCATTCCAGCCACCGAAGGATACATACCCTTTCTTATTTTCCACAGTAAAGCTTGTCGCTGGACTTCTTGTGAGAAATTAAATTCATGGATCAGGGGCAACTTTTCGAAGGTGGGCAGAGCACTCTCATATTGCGCTATTAAAGCTTCCTCATTGGTTGCCTGAAATTCGCATAAAATGGCGGATGCCTGAGCCGGCAATGTTTTAAAAAAATCCGGTACTCCGGGCATGTTTTCCACCGAACGTAACGAAGCACGATCCATAAATTCCAGCGCCTCTGCCCCGGTCTGCCGGAGGTCGTATATAGCGTTGCATGCCGTTTCCGGATTTTCGAAGTACAGCATACCGGTCATCTTGTAGGGTAGATCAGGGATGGTCTTCAACACCGCCTCTGCGATAAATGCCAGAGTTCCTTCACCACCGATGATGACATGGGCCAAAATATCCAGGGGATGATCATAATCCAAAAAAGCGTTAATGCAATATCCCACTGTATTCTTTTGGCGGTATTTTTTTCGAATCCGGGCCACCAATGTGGGATTCTCCCGAACCTGATTTCTTAGGACCGTCAAGCCCTGAAATAGCTCATGATCTTCCCTTTCAAACCGGTCGTAATCGTCCCGGACCTCCGTATTGTAGGCATGTCCATTAGGTAGGACGAAGGTCAAATATTGCAAAGTATGATAGGAATTGTTGGTCACGCCACAGCACATGCCGCTTGAATTGTTTGAAAGAATGCCTCCCATCATGCAGGCATTGATGGATGCCGGATCCGGCCCCATTTTTTTACCATACTTTTTCAGTGCCACATTTACATGAGCCCCGATGACACCCGGTTGCACGCGGACTTTGTTTCCACCTTCTTCCGGCTTCACCTGACGCCAGTAATTGCTGAGATCCGCCAGAATGCCGTCAGAGACCCCCTGGCCGGAAAAACTCGTACCGGCGGCACGGAAAGTCAGACTCTCTTGCCGGGCATGTGAGAAGGCAAAAAGGTCCTTGATCTCCTCTATGGTATTGGGCTGCACCACCACTTTGGGAACCAGATAAAAATGACTGGCATCACTGGCATAAGCATATCGGTCGATCAGACGCCCCTTGATGCGATCTTTGGGTAGGATGGAAAGTAGGTCTTCTGCAAGCATAAATACCAATTGGAAATTTTAGTGCAAGCTAAACTAAAAATTATATCACTCGAAGACAAACAATCACCTGTGAACAATTTATCCGGAAGAATTGGCTGACATGGAACTTGCCTGCCAACACAGGCTCAGCCGGGAGTATGACGTTTGGTGGCTAGGATGATCTCAAAAGATACTACGATTTCTCAAGTATTTCCTTCAATAGCTTTAAGTCCTTCTTATTGGCACGCCGCATTGCTAATGTCATGAAAGGGGCCATTATTTTTGAAAATCCCCTGGGGCTACCCTGATTTCGCAATTTCATTTCGGTGCTGTCTAGATCAATGGCCCTCCACTTATAGGTGGTCTCCATGGGAAAGGGCCCTTCGGCAGTCCGCATAACCAATTTTTCGTGAGGGATGTACTCCGAAATCACATAAGTGTAAGACAGCTTCCGGCCCAGGAAGTGAGCTTCGAAGGCGATCTCGCTACCGACGCTTAGCGGGGGCTTGGTTTTCCAAACGACTGATTTAATATTGACATACCACTCGGGGGCATGATCCGGATTGGCTGCGTAGAGAGAGACCTCTTTTACCGGTCGATTGATAATGGTTTTCGTTTGCACATTGACCATAGGAGATAATTTCAGGATAAGAAAATAGTGTTTTTTAATCTCCTGACGAATTTCAGCAAACTAATTGGACAATTTGACAGGTGCAAACACGCACACGATTAATTCCATTCTTAATCGGTCCTGATTGTTTCTATTACATTTACCCGGGTGGCTCGATAAGTCAAGGACAAAACCGCCAGGGTAGATATGACAAAACAAATGATACCAGCACCCAGAATATGCAGCGCGCCTATATCAATTCGGTAAGCAAAACTTTCCAGCCATTTATTGCTAATAAATATGCCGGCTAAACTGGCGACCAGAAATCCCATTGCCATTATTCCCAGATACGGTCGGTGTAAATTTCCCATAAGCTGAGCTGCATTGGCACCCAACATTTTCCGGATACCAAGTTCGGCGCTTTTTTGCTCCGTAATGAAAAGCATCATTCCAAACATGCCGGCACTGGTGATCAACAACAAAATGATGGATATGACTCCAACAAAACCTTTAAGCTGCTGCTCAGACCGGTAAGCATTTTCCATCATCTCATTTAGGAAAGTGTAATCAAAAACTTCACCGGTATTTAGGTCAGACCAACTAGTTTCCAGGGCTGATAAAATCTCCTGAGTTTCACCCTGAAGTCTGAGAGCCATAACATTTTTATGACTCTCAGGCATAATCTGCCAAATCATAGGTGAAACTTCCTGGTGCATCGATCGCGAATGATAATCGGCGACTACCCCAATTATTTTCGAATGCGTAGTATCGCGGGCAATTTTTCGTACCACGGTACCTATCGTGGTCTTGCCGGGAACCAGCCCCAATTGGTGTGCTGCTCGTTCATTTATCATGATGGATTGTAATACATCTGTGTTATTCCCGGCTGAGAAATCTCTCCCTTCAATGAGATGGGCCTGGTATGTGGTTAAAAAATCCGGGTCCACATAATTTATGTCACCAAGAAAACTCTGACTGGTACTGTCGTCTGGTCTTGAGAAATTTGCTTGAGTGTGGACTCCATAAATGGCGGAAGTGGATATGGTCGCTGACCTAACTCCCGGGACTTTGATTAGTTGATCTTTAATGAATTGTTCCTTGCCGCGCATTTGCAGACCAGAGACATTGACCAGGATGATATTGTCTTGTCCAAAACCAGGATCTTTTGTTGCCATGTAGCTTAACTGGTTAAAAACGACCCAGGCCATGATGATGAAAAATACAGAAATGCAAAACTGAATACCTAATAGTATTTTTTTTACATCAAATTGGCGATGGAGAAATATCCATTTTTTTCTGAGTGCTTCGATCACCGGTAGGCGAGTCAGGAGATAAGCCGGATATACTGTCACTACCAGTGTCAATATCAGAATAATACTGAGCAGAACAGTAATTAATTGGAAACCGTGTATGGGTTCCGATGGCATATCAATGACCATGAAATCATCGATATTTCTTCTGATCAGGTAGGTAAAGAGAAACGCTACGGCAGTAATTGATGCGATGATTATTGCACTTTCGAATAATAACCGTGAGACCATTTGACACTCCGATATACCGAGAATTTTGCGGATGGCAATTTCTCTGGATCGTTTGATGCTCAGTGCCGTATTAATGTTTATGAAGTTGATGATAGCGATTAACAACGTGAGCAATGCTAATATGAGAAGTCCCAGGAGCGTTTTTTTGTTGCCCTTGAATGCTAAATCAAATTGGCAATCAGTGATGAAATACACGTCACGGAATAAAACAGGTTCGAAGGACATCACACCGGCAAGTTCCTCGGGCAAATGATTAGTTATGAAGTCTTGCAGGTTGCGCGATAATTCACGTGTTCTAGTGTTGGGTTCGATTTTAAAATACGTAAATAGACCCGGAATCAGAGATGCATAGCCAGGTCGAAAGGTTTGGGCAATTAGTTCTATATTGGCCAAGACGGAAAATTCAAGACTGGAATTATGTGGGGGATTTTCTACAACCCCCTCTATGGTTACGATCGTTTCCTCACCGCCTATATTTACCTTAAGCAGCGTACCTACCGGATTTTGATCTTTAAAATATTTTTCCGCCACCTCACGGGTGATCACAATACTCGTCTTGTTTTTTAGAACTTCCTTTTTTGATCCCATGATCAACGGAAAAGAAAAAACGTCAAAAAATGCAGAGTCAACATAGGTGACCAGATCTTCATCAAAGCGGATATCCTGGTAGTCGATTATTGTCTGCAGATCTCGCACCCGAACCAGATGAGTGAAACCGGGAGATTGAGTCAATACATTTGGCCCCAAATCAAATGCTGTTGCCGCATATTTGGTTTGCCGGTCAGCTTGATCAATTACCGTATTTAGTCTGACGATTTGATCGGCCTGATGGTGAAAACTGTCGATGGAGAAGTGAAACCAGAGGTACCTTGATATTAGAAAAAATGCCACAAGAGCCAATGCCAGGCTGAAGGTACTGATCAGATAGGGAACTCTATATCTCTTGACTTGTCGCCAAATATGCAACAGACTGGTGCGCATCTTGTGATAGTTTGGTTTATTTGTCAGATGCAAATGCCGTGAGAGATGGCGGATTAATCTTTAGATTCGTTGGATTTAGTTTAAAATTATAGCCCGTACACCATTAGTTTGTGATAATGCTCAGGCTAATGCTCCGTCCACCACAGTCTGCGCTTCAGCGATCAGTCGCTGGAGATGGTCTTTTCCCAAAAAACTTTCCGCATAAATCTTATAAATATCCTCTGTGCCTGACGGACGGGCAGCAAACCAACCATTGGAGGTGGCCACTTTTAATCCTCCAATGGCCGCACCATTGCCCGGAGCATGGGTCAAAATATCAGTGATAGGGTTTCCCGCAAGTTCTTTTTGGGTGATTTGGTTTGCGGATAAAGCTTTCAGCTTTTTCTTTTGCTCAGCGG
>JABDLW010000649.1 GCA_013001805.1 Saprospiraceae bacterium
ATGGACGACATACCCTTGGATATCGAACTGGGTTTCAAAGAAAATAAAATGTGGCTTTTTCAAGTGAGACCATTTGTTGAAAATAAGAATGCAGCCAGTCTGAATTACCTGGAAAAAATCTCACCAAAACTTGAGGCGAGGAAATCTCTACTCCTAACCTCTGAGTTAAATTAAAATGACAATGCACAGCATCAGATATACTATTATACTTATTATGATTTTCGTAATTGGATTGGTTGAGACCCAAGCCTATCCGATTGATGGATATCTATTGACAGGCATCCGCCGACTTTTGCGGTTGGAATTAATTCAAAAAGGAGAAATTAAAGAAACCCTCCCCATCAAAGGGGCAGAGAAATCCATTAATGATATTAAATTAAATCTGTACCAAACTGAGAAAGGTGACAGTCTGGATTCATTACCCCAAGTTGATTTGGCGTTGCAGAAAAGTCTGAATCAACTTTTTCCCAATCTTGATGAAAGTTATTCGATTGCATTGTTAGAGATTACTGATGGAAAGCCATTAAGATATGCCCAACGGAAAGCGGACCGTGGATTTCAACCCGGTAGTGTCGGTAAACTGGCCGTGATTTCGGGTTTGTTCTGTGAGCTGGAAAACCTTTTTCCCGAATCATTTGAAAAACGGCAAAACTTGCTGAAATCAAAAATTGTACGCGCGGGTAAATGGGCTCTTTACGATGAACATACGGTTCCCCTTTTCGATCCGGAGACTAGAAAGTTTTTCAAGAGAACCGTCAACGAAAACGACACATTTTCCCTGTATGAATGGGCGGACCATATGCTGTCAGTAAGTAATAATGGAGCGGCAACTGTGGTCTGGAGAGAAGCGATATTAATGCGGATTTTCGGTCAGAAGTACATAGATCTAACCGAGGAGGAAGCGGAACTTTATTTCAAGAACACGCCAAAAGCTGACCTCGCTGACATCGCCATTTCCGTGGTGAATGACCCTCTGCGAACATTGGGGATCAGTGAGGACGAATGGAGACTTGGTCTGATGTTTACCCGGGGTGGCACGGGTTATATCCCCGGTAAGGGGGGAAGCACCGGTACTCCCGTGGGATTAATGAAATGGATGATTGCTGTAGAGAACGGAAAACTAATCGATCCGCAATCAAGTCTGGAAATAAAACGACTAATGTATATGACCGACCGCCGAATCCGGTACGGTGCCAATGAAAAGTTGAAATCAGCTGCAGTGTACTTCAAATCCGGAAGTCTGTATAAATGCAACCGTGAAACGATGCCGGACTGTGGAAAATACATGGGAAATGTGACTAATTATATGAATTCGGTTGCCATTATAGAACAGCCGGATGGGATGACATATATGGTGGCATTGATGAGCAATGTTTTGAAAAAGAATTCGAATATCGACCATAATTTACTTGCAGGAAAAATTGATCAACTTATCGCTCGGTCTTAACCAGACAAGATCTCATCTCACTTTACGGTCTTGATGGCATTGACTAATTTTTGTGTGGCAAACCGCACCTGATCATCACCACTTTCCATAAGGATTGCGTAACACTCCTCCTCATTCGGTACTTTTAAGTTGAGCATTCTGATGGCATCCTCTGATATGGTATCGAGTAGTGCCGTTTCCACTAATGGCATAAGGACTTTCTTGAGACTGGGTTCCAAAAGATTATCGAGATATTCCAAAGCATTAAACCTCAATTCAGGTTGATGGCTCTGTATACTTTTAAAAATAGAAATTACATCTTCAGGCGGATATTTTAATCCCAACAAACGAAATATTCGTTCTAAATTTACATCCAGTTTTTTCTCAAGAAGTTGGATGAGATCTTCTCTGATTCGATTTATTTCCTGCCTTTTCTTCTCGGTTATCTTATTTTGCAGGGTGTTCTTTTGTACATAAAAAACCGATAAAGTATCACGATACATCTGTGTTTCTTCGCGAATATGGGGTAATACTTTTTTATCCTGAAATCTAATGAATTTGTGTTTAATCTGAAGTTTATTGAGCGAGCGTAAAGCTGCCAGGCGTATTTTTTCATCATCTACTTTTAGAAGTTGAAAAAGTAAGTCCGCTGCGGCCTGAGTTTCGAAGTGCTCCACAATGCCGGGAATCCGTTGAATAATGGTTGAATTTTCCGAATACTCCTTTGTATACTGCCATAAGACTCCGACAATCTCTTCGCCAAAATTTATCAGGGCTTTTTGTGCATACACGGTTTTACCATCATCACCCAAAGCTGCGATGAGAACCGGTATGAAATGAGGATGTAATGTCTGGCCTGCTGCCAAAAGCGCTTCACCAGCGACACGTGGATGGGGATCAGAAAAGGACTGCTCTATCATCGGAAACAAACTGCTGATCTTTGATAAGCCGGCGGCTTTTAGTAAAGCTATCTTTCGTCCGGTTTTTTCGGCCGTTTTTCTCGATCCTTCCAGATCTTTAAATTCCTTATCCAAAAGCTTTTGCAACTGGAACTTTCGCTTTAAGACGAGATTATCCCGGCTCTCTTCTGCCATGGCTATGTAAGCCGCAAATTTTATACGATCATTGACACCATTGATTGCCATCTCAAGTAAATCGTGTGCTTTGTCACCGGCATGATTGATCAAATAAGCAAATGCTGCTACCTTCACTCCCTGCGCAGGATGTTGCGTCAGTTGATTCATTTGATCCAACAGACTACTTTCTTTGTAGAGATATAAATTGCGAATAGCATATTCTTTAATGCGATCGGAGGGATGACCTAATAGTTTAATTAATTCCTTCTTAAAGACTTCATGAGGTTGAGTCCTGATCTTGCTTAACAACGTTAAAACCTGTCTTTCGGAGCCCGAATGCAAAACCTGGACGATTCCATTTAAGACGGACAAATTGGATAAATCAAGTTCGTGACCACTATCATCAGAATCGGCCTGGACATGAGTCTTAAATGATCGTAAATACGTTAATCTTATTTTTGATACGAAATAGATCCATAAGGCGATCAATCCAAGGATCATCAAGCTGATCCAGCGGGTAGACAGATCCAGGCCATTCACTAAAAAAATTAAGATGGCACCACCAATACCAGTAGCGATACTATCTATCACCACATCTATGAAGGTCTTGGTTTGGTTTTTAATGCTCGCAGGAATAGGCATTGCCAGCAATTCAACAGCTGATTTATTTAAAGACTGTTTGAGCCCGGCATCGCTGGTTTTTATAAAAATAGCGGCCCATAGAACCGGAAAAAAGAAAATAACTATTGCCCCAAATAAAATACTGAAGGGTAGAAAATAAAGCGATTTTCCAATTCCCAGGTTTCCCACAATACGCCGGGTCAGTAGTAGCTGTACCAAGAGCGAAATGACATTAAAGTTAGAAAACCACAATCCGAAAAACGCCGTTAATTCATCAGGGTCATCAATAATGGATGATGCAACTGCATTAAATTGATAGTCTACTAATTTGGCCACGATCACGCTGACTCCAATAATCCCGCTCAAATACATTAAATGTGGTGATTTCCTTATGAGAAATATCGGATGGTCTGTCCTGGCAATTCTTTTTTTTCTTTGAAATTTGGATTGCGTGTTTACCACATATTTGTTCCAAATCATGGAGGAAATCGGAATGCACAAGGACAATAAACCGGCACTGACAAAAACCAGGTTTTCGCTTCCAATCAGTTCTGCCAGAAAACTGGTTAAATAGCCGCCGAAAATGCCTCCGGCAATAGCTCCCGCACCGACAAACCCAAATAAACGCTTGGCCTCCCGGGCATTAAAAACAACATTGGCTAGAATCCAAAACTGGGAGGCCGACAAGACGGCAAACAGAGCAACAACCACGTAAAAAGCATAGAGAATCCATCCTCCAACGATATTCAGGATTAAAAGAATACCAAAAAGAATAAATAAAAAGACCGAACTGCCTAATGTGATAAAAATAATCCGGTTTAGTGGAGCCCGGCCCAGATATCGAGCATAAATTGTAGAAATTAATGCCGCAAATAATGCCACCATAACGAAGGCTGCGGGCAAACTTTCCACTCCCATTTCGGTGAGAAACAATCCATTAACCGTAGGCTTCACAATCAGGAGTGTAGCCGTGATTAAGAACACATTAAGCTGCATAAATAATGCACGCCTTATCTCCCCTTCGCGAATATCAAATACCCTTCTAAGAAAAGTTTTAATGACCTCGATCATCTTATCATCCTGGTATGAGTCACAAGGTACTGCTTGTGTTTGAATTGGGCTGAATATAGATCTCCAGGAAATCTAAAATAAACTATCGCTCGTCAACTGTCGGACTCCATGGACAGAATCAATCAGTCTACTTCTTGAATATCCAATGCCTTTTCTGCAACGTGGACCATTTGCCTGATGATCTGTTCGCCATTTTCATGTTCTGCCATGGCTACCAGAATGTACCGGTGTTCAGGGTCGTCTCCCCAGACTAAAACGGAATCACAATGATATACTTTCCAGGAACCGGATTTACGGAAGATCTTTGCGTCAGGATGAACCTGGTCCAGGGTATTGACAAATTTGTGATGCAGTGCAGGGTCAACTAAAATATCAAGCATCTGGCGCGATCGCTCCGGACTAACCAACTGACCCATGGCTAGCAAATAATAGTATCGGCAAACCTGTGAGACCGTGGCCGCATGACTGAGCCCTTTGATCGGATCGGGATTTCTTGGTCCTGAGGCGGCATAACGTTTACCTACCCAAAGACCGCCGTGATTATCTTCGTCATACAGTCGGTAGCGCTCATCCGTGAGCACCTGAGCTATCTTGTCGTAACCTACCAAATCAATCATCCGCGTGGATGCCTGATTATTTGAATAACAAATCATTTTATGCAAGTCCTCAAGTACTGTGTCTGTCTCCTCCACTTCTCCTTTTTCAAAGGCATCCATTACCGCAAGCAAAATGGCAATCTTAGGCAAACTGGCTGCATACATCATCTCATTCCCATTGATCCGCGCAAAACGGGCTTTATCTGGTTCCCTTAAATCAACCAATCCCACCGCCAATTTTTTTTGTCGTACCATTTTCGACCACTCCGGATTTGCTTGCAGTTCCTTTCTTAACCTGGACTCCAGTTGCACGTCAATCATCGACCTCAAGGGTGAAAGTGATACGTCAGGCATGCTAAGTGGAAGCGAATGTTGGGCAAAAATCACCGTAGCCGACGCAAAAGCCGATACAATGAGAAATATTCCTTTAACCATATCTTATCCTAAGATGATTTGTTTGAAAATTAAGTTTCCATTTCTTCGGGTGTAAAGGCCCTCCAATGCCCATGTCCACAGCTATTTTCGCATCCGGGTCTCGAAAGGCACACTTATCCGAATGGCAAAAGTCATTCCCGTTAAATTCCCATTTTGAAGATCTCGCACTCAGACGCGCAATCACAATAACTTATTGCATACAATTACCTGTAATTGCAATATATTTAATTCCATAGATCGGTTACATGTGTGATCACCTGGCGATGTCTGTTACATTTTTATCATTTTACGTACCAAAGTACCATCGGGAGTTTCCAATTTGTAGTACAGAATACCCTGAACCTGGGGGGGCAGGTCAACTTGCCATTCCTGATACCCGGGGAAAACTTTACCTTTTATTCTGTCGATCAATCTTCCGGAGATATCGTGAATAGATAAGGTTGCCTCATTGGCCGCCTCCGTAATTGAAAATCCGATTCGGGTTATTCTTAAGAACGGATTCGGACTGTTCTGAAAGAGGACAAATCCACTTTCCATAGCAGGAAATACATCCCCGCTCTTCAGTCTTATTTGCTGCTTCTGGCCATCGTTCTTTTCTGCTTTCGACAAAATATCGGTTGCGTACAAACTTTCTTGCAGCCTCTTACCCGGAATTTCCCCACATACTTTGTTGTTGTCCTGAACGATTAGTATCAGTGTACAATAGTCCCAATTGCCGTTAGGGTCCAATACATAAAGCCGAACTGTCTGGACTCCTGTATGTGCACATCCGAGATCCAGTTTTGTCCTGTCCTTGGCGGGCAATACGGGTTCTCCCTGATCAAAGTCAATACGATAGACCAAGTCTGCATTTTTACTTCCACAGGCTGCTGTACTGCTTTGATTAAACTCATCTGCCCACACCACAGCCATGGCTGTATCATTGACTCCGTCCGCATTCAAATCCATGGGTGTTAAATCAACCGTGAGGCTGCTAAGGCAGACAGGTGTCGGTTTCTTCCCGGCTATGATAGTAAATTGATGATCACACACGCTTTCATTTTGGCAATCATCACTCATAATCACTTTCAGCCGGTAAGATCCCGGTAAAACATCCGGTACTTTTATGCTAAAGAATTGATCTCCCGAAGCCATGATACCACTTCCGCTGCCCACGACAACTTGAGATTTTGTATCCATCACTCTCCAGGAATAATCGATCTTACCACAACCGTCCTCGACATCAACCCTCGCGTCAAGATCGTATTGACAACCAATGGCAATTAATTCAGCCGGAAGATCAATATGGCAACTTGGTGGTACCGTATCCTGGATGATGATTTTTTGGGTATAATTTAAATACTTTCCCGAATATTGGGGATCCCACCACCACTCCTTACTTGCCGGAATACCACCTAAAGAACACCAATCGGCAAAACACCAGGTACGCAAAATTTTGTAGCAACCTTTTCCGCCCACAATCCGAAAGACTTTATCATAATATCCAATGCCGATTTGTCTGCAATCAGACTCAAAAATGTATGAAGCCACTCCGGTGGAAGAAGGTGCTGCCAAACCAGCAACCTTTCCACTTCCATCGGTAACGTAGATAAGTTCACATGCTTCAATTAGCGTGTCCTGAGGCACCTCAAACATCGCTTTGGAAATATCACAGTCCAATCGGATCCAGATTGTTTGCATCCGCTTAATGGTATCTGCCTTGTGTATAGACCCATTCGCAGTGCACTGTCCGACAAATTTAAAGACTCGTTTCACAAATCCGTTCCCACAGGCATCGATACTAACCCAGGGCTTTTCTTCAATTATTTGTAGCCCACAATCATCAGCAACTTGTCCATTAAAATGCGTTTTAATCAACGTATCATAATGTGCCCGATAATATCTAAACGTTTCCCACCGGTAGCCCAGATGCTCATCATAAATTAAACTATCCCTTTTAACCAAAGTGGAATCACAGTTTAAATCAATTATTTTAAATGAAGTTTTATCTGCTACCTTGCCATACTTGTCAAGATGAACCTGGTCGTAGGATCCCAACAAGCGTTGGAGACTATCATACTGACCCAGCTGTGCCATTTCTACTGCTTCTGCATAATAAGACTGATAGCCCGAACAACTCACGGTCACATCATATAAATCACTTATCACTTTTGGCGGAGTCTTGTCTTCTACATAAACTGTGGTCCAGCATTTACTCCAGTTGCACCAATAATCCATGGCCAATACCTCCACCATCACACTTTGGCAGGCATCCTCGCAACAGAAGGGAACAGCACTACTCCAGCCACCACCGATTTGCTTGCCGATGTCTAAAAGTGCCTCACCAGGTGGACGTCGATTAGCCAAGGCCATCGTCAGAGAGTCACTAAATAGCCGCGCAATAAGGTTATAGTGAGAATCGGAAAATTCATAGGCACTTTCTGTAACGGAATCTCCCACCAAGTCCAGGCAGGGAATTAGTGCCGTGATCACACTATTAAAATCTCCCTCGTCAACACTACTAATTAACTGTTTAAGGTAACCAGCATCGACAGGATAGGGATGCTCGCGGCAATTTAAAGTCGCTTCTTTTATTAGGTCATAGGCCCACCCGAGTAACAGAGGATAAGTGCACTCCCTGCCATCGGCACAAAGCCAATCAATGGCCTGCTGATAGTGCGCCTCTACCTTATTCAACTTAGGATCTCCCTGTAACCTGGCATAAAATAAGGAATCATGATGGGCATCTCGGGTCAGGTACTGGATATCATCACACAAATCCACTCCACAGGCCGTTGCCCAATCGGTTCTTCTTGCCATTAAAATGGCGATACCACAATTGTCCCAGGAGGACTCATCAAAAACAGTGGCTGGGACCCAAATTAAGGAATCAGACACGGTGAGATTGATTCCCTTATCGCATATAGCTACCGGTTTGGATGCATCAACAATAAGAAGAGGTAAACTGTCTAAAATGGTTTTATTATGACAGCTATCTATTGCTTCATATCGGACATAGCTTATCACCGATGCTCCTCCGATGAAATCAAGTTGTGTCACAGGCAATTTGATTTTTTTGTGGCTCTCATAATATCCTGTTTGAGCGTTGTAGTCAAGTACGACGACCTGTCTGTCAACCATTGCTTTCACTTGTTTGACTCCAGTGCAGGTATCTTCCAACATAATTGGCGGAACATATACATCTGCGGAACACCCGTGCGAGTCGGAAGGTATGGGCACATAAAAAGCAGCTGTGTCCAGTTTTGTAATGACCGGACCAGTAGTATCGAAAACCATAATCCATTGGGTGCAGGTATCGAAGTCTCCCGTACAGGTATTTTTTATAAACCACTCCCTGCGAATGGTCATGGGACATTGTCCCGGAAATGCCAAATCTTTATAATGTATTAATATGTCACAGGCACTGGGAGGTTGAGGCCAGAGGGGGATTGAATCAGCCATTGGGACCCCAGTCACAAATGGAGACGGATGACCATTTTCATCTTTCAAGTATCCCGGCACACAATAGACACTATCTTTTTCAGGTGGACATATCAAGGTATCAGGCAACCCCCTGACAGAAATGGTGTCCATACAGAAGTAATCCTGTTTGTCATAGGTAAACTTTAGGGTACGCTTAATTTGCAGCACAATATCGCGACAATCACCCACGAGATAATCATAATCAACTACCTGGCCTACCAGGGTGTCAACACAATTTACCAAGAGGCGGCACCCGGGAAATGTGTCGTTGGCGATCGGATCCACGGCAAAGGGGTGATAACAATCTATGGTATCTCGCGGCGCCGGGATCTCCGTGGGAGGAGGATTCGTGATAGTGATAACCACAGAAGAAGCAGGTGCAGGACTAATGCACGGATCGTCCGTTACTGTGAGAGTTAGTATCACTTGTCCCGTTTCGAGGTCTTCCTGGCTTACGCAATATAGTCGGGCTAAGGCAAATGAGTTGTCATCAATGAATTCACCACTTCCGGAACTGGACCAGATGGCATCCATGGCACCGGAACCATTAGGATTAAAAACAGCTCCTATAGTGGTCAAATCAACACAACTCAAACCGCAGATAGTAGTATCCGAGCCGGCAAAAATAAGCGAAGTTGGGATCGCATTTAGCGTAACCGATCCCTGGACACCACAGCCACCGGCAACCAGTGTGTCATCGTAGTAGAGCGTGAGTGGTAATGTTCCCATCACATTTACGGCCGCAGGATCACCCATGAACATCATGGTATGCATAGGATCGGTGTAAAATTCAGAGGTAGCATCGCCGCGAAATCCCTGATCTTGTAAATACAGGAGGAGGTTAAAAGGATCCGTAGGACAAATGAGTTCAGTAAAATCGACAGGTGCTCCTCCAATACCTGGCTGTACCACCAGTAATATCTGAGAGATGGAATGACATTGAGGATCTCCATTAACCATAACGCGGGCAAAAACCGTTGAATCAGGGCCACATACCCTGATGGGTGTGGTTATTTCATTAAGCATGCTGTCAGCAGCATTAAATGAAGGATAAATACGAACATTGGTATTAGGAGCCTCAGAAGCCAGAGCTCGCACGTCTGCTAATGGGAAATCGACGCAAGGCAGATTCAGTGGTAAAATACTGATGTCTTCGCACAACACCATGGTACCATCGGAAGCCTCCGGACCGAGAAAACCGAAGTCTAAATCGTCGCGATTCAAACCATCGTTGCCAGTACAAAATGCGATAATTGCCCAGCCAGGAACGATGGTATCATTGGCATCGGAATCTATTAGTGAATCTGCGGCATTCAGAGGAGAAGCCGATCCGGAAAATCCCCTGACAACCAGATCGTCAAGGTTGATTTTCATCTCATAGCAATGATTGGGCAGCAGATCATCAAAAAAATATTGCCCACCATTTGCGGTGACTTGTTCGTCAACCATGGCCAACGCGTTTTCCGCATCCTGCAGGACTATCCTGATGCCATTGATACCAAATTCGGTTGGATCCTGGATACCGTTCGCATTGGCATCACACCAGACATAGTTTCCGACCGAGGGCGGAGCGGCTGCTGTTGCTACCGTCATGTCACCTAATCCATTGGCTTTACCCAATATATACTGATCGACAAACAGATAATCGCGAGTGCGTTTGCCGGTATTTGTGTTGTAAAAATGCAGGCCCTGCGAAAACAGCCCTTCAAATTCGAAGTATGGAATCCTGGTGACGCGGGGGTTATGGACCGTTGCTGCAATTTCATCGCTACCCGGCAAGATCAGCATACCACCGGTGATCACTTCTCCATGATGTGCCAGGGAGGATATATAATTGTCTTCATAGAAAAACTCTCCATTGTAGCTCGGTCCATCATCTTTACGGTAATAAACGCCATCGTCTGCGTTGGTCTTCTCCAGATTATAATTGCCATTACCCTCATTGAAGGCTTTGAGAATATCCCCGCATGCATAACCGATCAAAAGGGTTCGGTCATTAACTACGGTTGAAAAATTATGGTGCCCGAGTTGGTGTGCCCATCGGTCCATCAGGCCTACAATGATCGAGCCATCCGAAGCAAAACTGATCTTGGAAAAGATCGGCTGGGCATAGGCGCATAATAAGCCATTTTGGAT
>JABDLW010000650.1 GCA_013001805.1 Saprospiraceae bacterium
AATTGTCGGCTTGTGAGATGTGAAAGGGAAGATGTAGATAATAGTTGGAATACACGAATTAAATATGACTTGGATTATACGTAAATAAATAATTATCATGGATGTACGCTCTCAAATTTCAATGGTATTTCATCTGGATAAGTGTATAGGTTGTCACACTTGTTCGATAGCATGCAAAAACATCTGGACGGATAGAAAGGGTGCTGAATACCAATGGTGGAATAATGTGGAAACAAAACCCGGAACCGGTTACCCTACCCGATGGGAAGATCAGGATGTTTATAAAGGTGGTTGGGAAAGAGGTGATAAAACGATCTATCTCAAGGGAGCGGGAAAGAAGAAGAGCCTCCTAAATATTTTTCACAATCCTCACCTTCCGGTTATTGATGACTATTATGAGCCGTTCACTTATAAATATCTGGATTTAATCGAGTCACCTGCCATGGATGATCAACCCACGGCGCGACCTGTTTCGCTAATTACCGGTAAACCAATAGACATTAAGATGGGCCCTAATTGGGATGATGATTTGAGTGGTACTCCTGATTTTGCCCGCAAAGATCCCAACCTAAGTGATCTGCCTCCAGCAGTGCAGGAAGCCATGTTCCAACTGGAGCGCATGGCCTTCTTCTACTTACCTCGAATATGCAATCATTGCCTGAATCCTGCTTGCGTTGCATCTTGTCCCTCCGGAGCTATTTATAAAAGAGGAGAAGATGGCATTGTTTTAATCAATCAGGAGGTGTGTAGGGCATGGAGGATGTGCGTCACAGCATGCCCTTATAAGAAGTCCTACTATAATTGGCATACGGGAAAATCTGAAAAGTGCATCCTTTGTTATCCCAGATTAGAGGCAGGCTATGCTCCTGCTTGTATGCATTCATGTGTGGGGAGGATACGGTATCTGGGTGTGCTTTTGTATGATGCAGACCAAATCGAAACAGCGGCATCAGCAGATGGAGATAAGCTAGTGAAGAGCCAGCTAGATATGATTTTGGATCCTAATGATCCTGAGGTCATTAAAGCTGCAAAATCTAATGGTGTTGCCGATTCAACAATTAAGGCAGCTCAGAACTCACCTACCTACAAATTTGTGAAGGAATGGGGAATGGCTCTGCCGCTACATCCGGAATTTAGAACATTACCAATGCTCTTTTATGTACCACCACTGTTACCGGTCATGGCATCTCTGGGTGAGCAGGATACTTCTCAAGGTGAAAAATTGGATCCGATTGCCAAATTCTGGAAAGATGACTGGCTCTATGACACTAGTACAGAAAACCTCTGGGGTACGATTGAGGAAGCGCGATTTCCTCTCAAGTACATGGCCAATCTTTTTACTGCCGGAGACGAAGACAAGATAAAAGATGTTTTGAAAAAACTCATGGCGGTTAGGATTCACCGACGAAATGTGACCGTAGGTGACCTTACTGCAGAAAAAGCAAGTAGTGCTTTAAGTGAGGCGGGGTTAAATGGAGACATGGCTGAGAGCATTTACAAATTGACTTCCCTGGCCAAATTTGATGATCGATTTGTGATACCGCCGGCTCACAGGGAGCAAGCAATAGAAATGCTGGAGTTTACTGGTGATACCAAAGGAAGCACCGGGTTTGGCTTTCGTGCAAAACCAGAGAGAGGACTATAGAACTAAACTTCTAAAACAATGAATCAAGCAATAAGACACTATCATGATCTGGCAGATTTGCTGGATTATCCGGATGAGGGATTTTCTGATAAGATCAAACTTACTCAGCAGTTCTTAAGCAAATCCTACCCTCATGCTTCGGTTGAGCTCGAGCCCTTTGCTAGTTATATGACAAGTGTCGGCTTGCTTGATCAGCAAGAACTATTTATTCGATCGTTTGACGTTCAGTCACTGACAACTTTAGATGTCGGATATGTAATTTTCGGTGACGATTATAAGCGGGGTGAACTATTAGTTAATCTAAATCGGGAGCACAAAGCGGTACAGAATGATTGTGGTAATGAGTTGGCTGATTATTTACCGAATGTTTTGCGGTTGCTGCCTAAGATTCACGATGATTCCTTTCTCCTGGAGTTTGTTGAGAAAATTTTAGTGCCAGCCTTACAGTCAATGATCAGAGCATTTGCTAAGGAGGAGGTCGTAAAGAAAGAAGCATTTTTTATTAAGAAGTATAAAACGATCATTGATCGACCTACTGACCAATACTGTGTATACCAACATGCCTTAAAGGCCTTATATATTACGCTCAAGTCTGACTTTAACTTTCATGTTGCTGAGGCGCCAGAAAAACAGTCAGATTTTCTTAGGAACATATCGACGGAAATTATTCTGGAGGATTAAATAAACGGAACATTTTCCGGGATTCAATATTGTAAAAAATACTAATCATGGATGCATCTATAGACAATCTACTTAATACAATGAATAGCTTCTTTCTGATTGCGTTACCCTATATTGCATTGGTTGTCTGTATTATTGGTACGATATGGAGGTACCGACAAACTAAATTTAAGGTATCGTCTTTGTCTTCACAGTTTCTGGAAGGAAGAACTTTGTTTTGGGGCTCCGTACCTTTTCACTGGGGGATTTTAGTGCTCTTTTTGGGCCACTTAGTGGGATTTGTTTTTCCACGAGGTGTGCTTCTGTGGAACAGCCACCCTGTGAGGCTCATTATTATTGAAATTTCGGCGTTTATATTTGCACTGGCGGTTTTAGTAGGATTATTAAATTTAATCTATAGAAGACTTACCAATCCAAAAGTCATCGTAGTGACCAACAAGATGGATGTGTTCATTTTGCTGTTGCTACTCTTATTGGTTGTGTCAGGTTTGTGGGTGGCTTACTTTTTTAGGTGGGGATCCTCCTGGTTTGCTTCAGTCATTACACCATATCTGCGGTCCATCTTTATGTTGCAGCCAGATATTTCAGCGGTAAGTGCATTTCCCTGGGTTGTCAAATTGCACATGATTTCTGCATATTTTTTAGTGATGATTATTCCTTTTTCACGGCTGGTTCATTTTCTGGTTCTTCCACTGGATTATATCTGGAGACCTTATCAGCAAGTTTACTGGAATTGGAATAGAAAGGACATTCGAAAGGCTGGTTCCGCCTGGGCAGATAAGCGACCGAAGAACAATTGAGATATTACCTTCTACCTTATTATGTGTGACTGAATACGTATGATTTGTTGTTATTGGTTACAGATCAGGAATTAATTGCGGCGCAGGTTGTTAAATCAATTTTGCTTCTAATTATCGGTGTCAGCTTGGTATATAATATCCGCCTTGCATTAAGATCAAGTCAGTTACGCCGCAGAATCTTAAGAATGATGCTGTTCATCTTTCTGTTAGCCATCGCAATTCCCATGGTCAGGTGGTTTCAGATCGATGCCGCCATGCTTGGTTCTCAGAATTTTGTCAAAGGGAAAACAACAGGCTTGTGTGAAGTATTCGGAAGGGGAAGAGGAATTTCATTCGAATATGAGGTAGCGGGAAGGAAACATGTGGGATGCAGCACATTTCATCCACTTGAGCTAAATAGCATTAAGGTTCCTGATGGCTATTACCTGGTTCGTTATT
>JABDLW010000659.1 GCA_013001805.1 Saprospiraceae bacterium
ACAGATTTGGATTTAAATGCTTTCAATAATGCATATTTTGAAACCGGCATGGGAGCTCCAATCTATGTATGGTTAGTCGAAAATGCGAAAGATTATGGCTTTTGTCAGCCATATACCGAGAAGAATATTTTGCGACCTGACGGATATGAGGAAGAGAAGTGGCACTGGTCTTATACGCCGTTGGCAGGGGAGATTTTGCATTCAGCAAAGAGTTTATTAAGGGATGATCTGATCACTGGTTTTCAGGGTGCTGAGGTTGCCAAGGATCTGGAAGTTGTTCAGCATTACGTTTTGGGAATCAATCCCGATTGCACGGCTGCTGAGCCTGACCCCGATCGTTAGGTAGTTAGTTGGTAATAAATGTACCAGGTACCTTTATTGTTAAAGTTCTTGCGACACTCAACAAATAGAATACATTTGCTGAGATTTCTGATGTTAACTGCGCCTCATAATTGATTATTTGACTATCTTAAGAGCCGCAAACACTACGAACACTATGTCACTCACCGAATCAAACATGATGGAGTTGGGCACGCTTGCTCCTTCGTTTCAACTTACGGATGTGGTCAGCGGAGAATCAATCAGTACAGAAGATCTCAGGTCTGATCTGGGTACGATTGTTATGTTTTGGTGCAATCATTGTCCCTATGTGATACACGTGACCGATACCGTTATCGAGATTGCTGAAAAATACATGATGAAAGGATTTAATTTTGTAGCGATCTCTTCAAATGACATTGAAAAATACCCTCAAGATGGTCCGGAGAAAATGCGGGCATTGGCTCAGGAAAAAGATTATCCTTTCCCATATTTATTTGATTCAACTCAAAATGTAGCCAAAGATTTTGATGCAGCCTGTACACCTGATTTCTATGTTTTTGACCGCAACCTGGAGCTGGTGTACCGGGGCCAATTGGATGATTCACGACCCGGAAATAATAAACCTCTGACCGGTGCTGATTTAGTAGGTGCACTGGATGCAATCATTATGAAAAAGCCAGTTAGTTTACAGCAAAGACCGAGTGCGGGCTGTAATATAAAATGGAAGTGACTTCCCGGATGATGTATGCAAACTGAGGGCTTAAAAGACCAATAAAATAAGGGGTTTTCCTTTCTAAATCATAGCATCACTATGGTGATGGAAGCAAATTCAGCGAAGTGTCTTATTAAAAGGGCCAGATAACCAGTCCAATAGTAAATGGTGACACTTCATAACCACCATCTTTATCTTTGTCAAATAAATTATTAAGGGTGTAGGTACTGTAGAAAATGAGTGGCCCATATCCTATCTCGGTACGAATACCGTAGCGGAAGGTATTTAGTGCAAAATTGTCTCTCACTTTTTCTTTGCTTCCCTTTACCTTGGTTTTGAAATTTGCTCCCAGTAATAGCCCGGCAAATCCACCTGCACTTAGATGGAAAGATCGATATGAATAGCGGGGATTGGATTTAAAATTGATCATAAAAGGAACGGTGAGATAATTATAAGTAAGTCGATTTTTTTTAAAATTTACACCGGACCTAAAATCAAAGGTGACTTCCGGCGTGTCCTCCAGTAAAACAACCGGATTGTCGAAGAAGTAGCGATGCGACTCGAGTGTAAGACCGTAGACGACATTTAATTGCCGGTCAATAAGACTTACCCGTTGCTGCACAAAATGCAGATTAAAATTTGTCGACTTCAGGAGTCGTAATTCAAAAGGATCAATGCCATTGTCAAGTCGATAGGTAGTTGGGGAATACAAAGCACTTACCCCCAGATCCACCAATCCATATCTGGTTTTAACCTTCCTGAAGGATGACTTTTTTTTCGTATACGATTCTCGTGAAAAAACCGTGTCCGTTGCTTCCCTGTCCTCAATCTGACCATATGTGATTACCGGCCAGATCAATGAAGTAATCAGTAGTGTAATAATATATTTCATCACCTTTTTTTTAATTGGAATCCGAATACGATTCCGGAATGATTTTTTCACGCAGCCCTCCGGCTGCAATTTCTTCTGTAAGTCCAGTCGGTATGAGATTTGCCCTGGCCAATAATCTACCTATCTTGAAGCGGCCTTCATTTTCCATCTCTTCCGGGTCAAAATCAAGGCTACGTTCAATTTTAAGCGCCGGACGATCATCGTACGTTGGTCTCAAGTCTCGCTGCTCGATAAGCACCACCCGGGCGACAACGAAACGATTTTCTGGTATTACTTCTTCATCCTTCCGAATCATGTCATCCGGTTTTTCCTGATATGTCAGGTTGTTATATTCATCATTAGCTGCTTCTCCAGGGATAGGTATTTCAGCTCCCGGCGATTGCACGGTCCTCAAAATATTTTTTTCTTTACTGGCTTCTGATTCTTTGATCGATTTTGGATTTGAGTCTCCCTGACTTACCAGATCAGAGGCATTGTCCGGCAATTTTACTGGCTCTTCTTTGACTAAGTCATACGGTAATTCCACTTCAGAAATCTGGGTCAGATTGGCAGCAGGCTCGTCTTTTTTTATCCATAAAAAAGAAACGAAACACAGTAATACTATTGCGGCGGCTATTCGGCGCCAATAAGTGATCGATATCCGAAGTCCGCCGGTGTTTTTCAAGAGAATTTGCTTGTTCGGAAATGCCAGTTCGAGCTGTGGTAATCTCACGTTTTCCATACCTTCCAATTCCAGCTTCAGATCGGGATGCCGATCGAGGAATCTCTGAAAGGCAGTCCGTTCTTCAACCGACATGGAATCCTCTATATATTCCACTGCATACTCCTCATAATTCTCTCGCGTGTACTTATTCATGATTATACGGTACTAGTGGTTAAAAAAAATTGGAGCTTTTTACGGGTACGAAAAAGGTTGGTTTTGACCTGACCTTCCGTTATTTGCATTATTTCAGCAATCTCTTTGTAAGAATATCCTTCGTAGTCTCTCAACAGTACGAGCTGTTTCTGATCTTCAGTCAATCGACTCAACATTTCCTGTACTAATTGTTGTGCCTCGTAGTTGTGCCCCGAGGTGCCGGAATCATGCTCCGGTAAAAGCTCGGCCGTGTTTCGGGATGTCTTTTTTCTGCGGAAGTAATCGATACATGCGCGATTTACACTGGTAAATAAATATGTTTTAGCAGCTTCATATTGAACCTCAGAATGCCTTTTCCAAAACCGCTCAAATACCTGCTGAACGACATCTTCTGCTTCGACCATATCCGAAAGAAGACTCACGGCAAACCTGTACAGCCCGTCTGCATAAGCATTTACACACTCGTTATATTCGTTGGCTGTCATTTGTAAGTTATACGCATGAAAACGGGAAAAGTTACAGCTCTCAAAAGAATAATTGCAAACCTCATTGTTTAGTGTTTGGATCAGCAGCAAAAAAGTTTGATGGCTTTAGGCCGTTAGCTCAGCTAATGCCCATTTTCCCCTTGATGTCTTTCAGAATCATCTCGGCGTGCACACGGCTGTTTTCGATAAAAAGCATGTTGGTCTTCAGGCCTCCGCAGATGACCCCGGCCAGATATACATTTTCACGATTAGTTTCCAACGTATTTTTATTGCACACTGGCGTATGGTATTGATCTTCCAGGCTGGTGATGCCAATAGCCGAGAGGAGTTCAAAGTCCGGTCGATAACCGGTCATGGCTAAAACAAAATCATTTGCCAAAATCCTTTCTCCTTCCGGAGTCATTATCACCACTTCATCCGGACGGATTTCCTTGACCGTAGATTTGAAGTAGGCCTTTATTGATCCTTCTTTTATGCGATTTTCAATATTAGGTTTGATCCAATACTTCACACGATCATAGATGGAATCCGAACGGATTACCATAGTTACTTCAGCACCTTTTTGATAGGTCTCTAATGCCACATCGCAAGCAGAATTTGCCGCACCGATTACTAGTACTTTCTGATTAATGTAGGGATGTGCATCGTCGTAATAATGCTTCACTTTGGGTAAGTCTTCACCGGGAACGTTGATCGATACTGCCTTGCCATAGAAGCCCGTGGCCACAATAATAAATCTTGCCTGGTACGATTCTTTCGAAGTTTTTATCTGATACATTCCCTCTTCCGACATCACCGATTGTACTTCTTCATACAAATTGATCTTAAGATCCCAGCTTTGCCATACTCTGCGATAATATTCCAGGGCTTCTCTGCGGGTGGGTTTATCCGCATGTGAAATAAAGGGTACATCCCCAATTTCCAGCAAGTTTGATGTTGAAAAAAAAGTCATGTTGCTGGGAAAGTGATAAATGGAATTTACCAGGACTCCTTTTTCAACAACCAAATAGTTAATCCCTGCCTTTTGAGCTTCAATTGCACAGGCAAGGCCAATTGGGCCTGCTCCAATAATTAGAAGATCTAGTTTTCTCAATTTGAACCGATTTTTGTCATCTAAAAGTTGCTGCCGAAGCCAAATAAAATCAGGCCTTTTTCTTCTTTACTGAAAGCAAGAGTCAGGTCGATGGTAAATCGCTCGCGGAAGGGTGTGAAATAAAAGCCTGCACCATAACCCTGATGCCATACTTTCGATTTTTGTTTCTCGTAAAACACTTTGCCCTGATCATAAAAAAACCTTAATCCATATTTATGAGGAATGAGTGAAGCCATCTTGTCAGAGAGTTCCAATCTTAGATCAGTATTAAGGTAGAGCGCTCCATCTCCCGTAAAGCGATTGCGTCTAAAACCACGTAAAAATTGGTTTTGACCTAAGGTAGGGCGATCATAGTAAGGCACTTCATTGTGGCTGTACATGGCTCCGGAACGCACTCCTAATGTAAAAGGTTTTACGGTCAGGAAATACTCGAGTCCGGCTTGTCCAACAAAGTAAGTTCTTAGTGCCTCGGTGGCTACTTTCGAGATCTGTTGACTGGCAAAAAACCTGGCACCTTGATTTGGCAAGTTTTCACGATCGCGAAAATCCAAATCTAAATCGACCACAATTTTGCCAATCTTAAGTGCTTGAGCCCCTACCAATTCCAGTTCACTAAAAACATTATTTTCCAGTGTTTGGCGACTGTTGTATTCAAACTGAAGATAGCTTCGCAGAGAACTTCGCTTCCAAAATGTATTTTGCAATCCTAAATAGGCTTTTGCCGAAGTATATTGTAGCGTATAATAGTCATCAAGTAAAAGGTCTCGATCGAAAACAGTTTCATTACCAAGGCCGATGAAATAGCGATATCTCCTTCTTTTTTCTAGGGATGTACCGGCAACCAAATCAAATGGTCTCAGGGCCTTTGTCCATTCGCCATCGTAGGTAACTTTGATGTTCCCAATACTGGAAATACTTGCTCCAATGTCATGACTGGCAGCGTAAGGTTTCACTCCATATTTATGATTTGTAAAGTTAACAGAACCATTCACTGAAATGCCGTAGTCACTACTAAACGAAAGGTAAACCAGGGGAAAGTAGGTGTTGTAGTGAAATGCGGTGCGTCGATAGTGATAGGCTGAAGGATCAGCATTATTGATCTTCCTTATAGTAGAAGCATTTGTGACCTGATCGGTGCGATCCTGGTCATAGAGCAAGGTTTTTCTTTTACCCGTCTTTACGGTGGATGAGTCTATAATCACATCCGAGTCCTCACCAGGTATTAACCGGATCAAAATGGATTTGTCGGCTACCCCTCTTATGGTAATGCTATCATGCCCCTCCAAGCCAAATAGCCGTATCTCTTCTGTTTCCGGATACTTAAATAATCTTTCGTAATACAGATCACTTCTTTGGTCATTTTTGATTTTGTACATCGATACTTTTAGATCTCCGTCTTGCAAACGATCAACAATAAAATGCTCCCGTTTATTCGACCCTACTATATCTACTTCTTTGGCCAGCAACGCATAATATTTCAAAGCATACTCCGGCAAGTCGTTCAATCGTGCTTTCAATTTTTTACTGATTTCGACTCCATCTGCCAGGGCTACCGGTCTGGGCATTTTCAAAACAGCAGAATCAATATCTATGTTTGTAATTTGATTCTTAATTAATCTTGCTGCATCGAGCCAATCTGAACGTTCTGCCGGGGAAGCGATAAATCTATCCAGGTGACGTGCCTGCCACATTAAACTTCGGAGACCTTTGATCCGGTACCCAAAGTGCTCACCTGAAGGTTTTGCCCATGCCCGGTCCACCAACCAGGGAATAATTCCATCCCAGCTGCTAAAGACATGATCCCGGTCTCTGGGAATGGGCCGATAAGTGATGCTTTTCCCGGTTTTATAACCTGCCCATTTCCAATTGTCTTCGTGCTTGCCCCAATCTCCCACCCAGAGATCAAATACTCTGGCTCTGACAAAGTCATCCACGTTGACTTGAACGTCCCGGTCGCGATACATTGCCTTAAATAAATTGATGCTCCTCTTGATGTCATCTGCCTGAGCAAAACTCTTACTATCTTTCGGATCTACCGGCCTGTCCTCTATCATGCCTAACATCCCTCCATAGGTAGACAAATAGGGACCCAACCGGGTATCGTTGGGCATGACGAATAGTTGCGGCCTAGCATGCAAAATATCCAATTGATCTAAAAGAGGACTTATGGCAAGTGCTCCATAGGGTTGTTGGGTTGTTGTTTGGTCTCTAATCAAGAGCGAGATGATGGTACTTCTTAAGTCCCGTGCAAGTGCTTTGCTGGGATCTTTATCCACCGAACGAAAAACGTACTCAAGACCATTATTTGCCCTAAATTTTAAGGAAAGAGTTTGTCGTCCACCACCCACTTCAAGAGGAAGCAGCCCCCCTTGATAGGTGTCCAGATCCAACACGGGAGCGGTAATTTTTGTGGTCCAGCTGTGGCGATAATGCTGACCCAGCCAGCGCGCTTTCGATTTGGATGCGGTGTAGTTGGGATTGGCGGCGATTTCGATACTTTGCGGGCGAGCCAATGACTCCGAACGGGTGGCCTTTACTTCGGAAATGCACGGTACCAGGCGATGATTTACGGAAAGCTGGGGGGCCGGCAGCAAGCAGGGTGCCTGAAATAGTTTGATGCTGTCCCTGGGTATAAAATGTTGTTGTTCCAATTTGTAAACTATCGCTTGTACCAGGCCATTAGTATAGTATCTTATCGCAATGATCCCTGGCTCCGACGAGCGATATATCGTGTTTTTTCTGGATGCTACATAAGCTCCTTTGGTCGGAGCACCGCTATTGATGTGGATATTGTCATAATCTTTCAGGATTTCCAGGTTTTTCTCATGCCCTGCGGCATAAATCAGGGAAAATTGATCAGAGAGTAATCCTCGCAAAGCTTCGAGAAACGGCGCAAGTCTCTTATTTGCCAGGTCGAGAGGTCCCCCGATATTTTTATGATACGCGGTGAAGAAGGCGGAGATGCCTGGAATGGGAAAAAGCCATTTGTCGGCGGGATAAATTCCTCCGTAAATACCATTTGAGATGACGGGATGGTGTCCCGCTATAAGGATGTTTTTGTCAGCATGATCCTCGAGCAGGGATTCAATTTCTTCAAGTATTGATTCTTCCGATGCCAGATCACATTTTGCCGACTCACTTCTGGGCTTTTCAAAAGGATGATTTATCCATTGAGTGTTAAGGGTCAGAAAGGCGAGCTTGTCAGCAATTGGCAAGAGTACTGGCCCAGGACAACCTTTTCTTAAAGGAAAATAAACATTTGGAATTTGCTGTTTGCGGAAAAATTCCTCTAACAATTTTATTTTATCGAGACCAAACTCGCCATTCTTATCCCAATCCCGATCACCGGGAACGACAACAATTTGGCCGTTTCCTGATTGCTGCAGAGTAGTTACAAAACTACCTAGTCTGCTACTGGCTTGTGCAAAATTGAGATGTGCAGGTAGCAGATCACCATTCAGCAAAAGGGTCCAGTC
>JABDLW010000674.1 GCA_013001805.1 Saprospiraceae bacterium
AGATTAGATTCCATCTTAAATGTCATTTCCGGTTCCGCACAAATGAGTTTTTCACCATTATTAAGAGTGAATCCTTCTATTTTTGAAGGATAAAAATGCTTGCGTTCCTCATCAAATTCAAAATATTGTTGAGCACTTCGAATGTGAATTTTTTCGCCAAATGTCAGTAGCGAAAGATTAAAATCAGAGGGTAGGCCCTGACTCTGATCGAAAGTCTGAAGGGATATAACGCTGTCCCGCTCAAAATCTATAAGAAGCCGGTGAAGTCCCCGGTAAGGATTGGCAACCCAGATCGAGCCACTGTTTTCAAAAGCAAGGTGTTTGGCTGATCCGGTAAAACCCCTGACCTGGTTAGCAAATTGCCATTGATTCTCCTTCCTGTGAAAAGTAACTAATCCGGTATAAGTACCTTGGATCAATTTGTCCTTATGACCTGGAACCAATTCAAGATCCCATCCACCGCTTACCTTTGAGATATGTTTGATAGGCAGTGAACTTACGTCATAGGTGCCATTATTGTGACCGACCAGTAATGCACTACCTATTTTTTTTAAATCCCATACTTGACCCTGACTACCATCGACGAGCGTAAAATCGTGTTGATTCAACACTGACTTGCTATTGTACGGCCGATGGAAAAGTCCTTGGTTGGTTCCGATGTATAGCCAATCATCAAATACGACTGCGTCATAGACGGTTCCGATTTTCCCATTAAAATCCTGATAAAACCTCGTAGGGTTATTCAAGTCAATTAGGGCTATACCATCATCCAGTCCCAACCATAAATTATTGGTGTGGTCTTTAAATAGAGCAAGTATAGTATTGTTTTGCAGTCCTGAATTTTTATTAATGTGAGAAATCAGCTCTCCTGCATGGTTGAGAATAAACAATCCATCGGATATCGTGCCGATGGCTATTAGATTGCTATCCAGTATTGTCAGTTTGTTTATTTGGTGAGTTGTAAGCATTGAGTCAATTACCGTAGGCCAATTATGCAATTCGTTGTTGTGCATCATAAATAAACCGTTTCGTTCGGTTGCAACAAGAATTTCAGACCGATCGAACCGGCACATACCGGTGACTTTTAATCCTTCCAGCTCCTCCTGAGTTGCTTTTTCCACAAAACTATTGTCCACATATTGCATTAAGCCATAGCCGGTCACCTGAAGCATATCTAAATCACTATCAATTGGATGAATAAACCTTATGGAATAGGGAGGTTCTATGCGACGTAATTCGTCGTGGTGGAGTTGAAAGATCGTACCAAATGAATGGAATATGATCTTGTTTCCACTTTTAATTATGTTCCAGATTTCTTCACCATCAGTCAAAGAAGGATCCAGTAATGGAATCAGACTGGTATATAAAAAAAGACCATCAGGATCAGCTGACCAAAAGCCAAACTCGCCATAAGAACCAACGTAGATTCGATCATCATCAATCAAAAGAGCTCTTATGATCTGACGATGAGGCATCTCGTGCAGCACCCAGTTTACTCCATCAAAAGTGAGTAATCCGGCGGTATTGGCAAAACACATCATGCCGGTGGCGAGCTGGCCAATACTCCAATTCTGTTTCTGGGCCATGTACTCTTCCGTAGAGAAATTCACGATCCGGGGGCTCTCCACATTTTGCGCCAGCACCGAAACCAACACCATAAGTAAAGTTCCGGTCAGGAAGCCACGCAGATTCCAAGTATTTTTCTGACACATCATATGAATATACATTTTCATACGTAAATGGAAGTAGGTTGTAAGTCTATTAATCAGGACCATCCGACGCAAACCCCACGAGGTGACAAAATCATTTGAGAAAATGATTATAAATTCAGAACTTGTAGGTGATAAAATGAATAATTAGCTATTTAGGGTAGAGTCTCGGGGCTACCAATTTAAACATCTGACTTATGAAAAACGAAAGGAGATCTTTTATTAAGAAAGCCGCTATGGGCACGACCGCAATAACTTTAGGAGTGCCGGCAATGAGTATGAGTGCCAAGAGTTATCGCCGCATTTTGGGCGCTAATGAGCGGGTAAACATGAGCGTGATCGGTGTGCGAGGTCAGGGTTATGGTCACCTAAGAAGGTGGGCTGGTATGGCAAAAGAAAACAATGTGCTGGTCAAAACAATCTGCGACGTGGATGAAAACCTGTGGGGGGAAAGAGTGCAAGCAGTCACAGATTTGCAGGGAACGGCTCCGGGTACGGAATATGATATGCGCAAAGTCTTCGACGACAAGGACATTGATGCGGTTTCGATAGCTACGCCAAACCATTGGCACGCCCTGGCTACCATCTGGGCCGTACAAGCAGGTAAAGATGTCTACGTCGAAAAACCTTGCTCTCATAATGTTTTTGAGGGTAGGAAAATGATTGACGCGGCTCGAAAATACAATCGAATTGTCCAGGTAGGATTTCAAAATCGCAGTATCGAAAATGTACGGAAGGCCATGCAGTTTTTGCATAATGGAGGTATTGGTGAGGTATATATGGCCAAGGGACTATGCTATAAACCACGTGACTCCTTTGGAATCAGTGCAGATACCGATGCGCCATCAGGTTTGCATTATGACCTGTGGCTGGGGCCGGCAGCATGGAGACCCTATAACGAGAAAAAAGGACACTACAACTGGCATTGGCATTGGGATACCGGCAACGGTGATATAGGAAATCAAGGGCCTCACCAGTTTGATGTAGCCCGGTGGGGACTAAATAAAAATGAACACCCGGTAAAAGTTTCTTCACAGGGAGGTTATTACAAGTACGGTAAGTCCGAGTGCAGCCAGGAAACAGCTAACACACAGGTAGCTACCCTCGAGTATGCCGATGGTAAAATTCTCCAGTTTGAAGTTCGGGGAATTTACACGATGGGAGAGGGGACCATGGATGTGAAGATTGGAAATCTCTATTATGGTACGGAAGGATGGATGGAGATTGATGGTGGAAAATGGAAAACCTTTATGGGGCGTGACAACGAACCGGGGCCCAGTTCTGAGGAAATGTCTGAAGAACAAGTTGATCTGGGATATTTGGCAGCACCCGGTGGAGGTGGCCACTACAATAATTTTATTGCAGCGGTAAGATCCGGCAATAAAGAAGATCTCACCTGTGATATTGAAGAAGGGCATTATTCTACCGTTCTACCGTTACTGTCCAATATTTCCTACCGGCTAGGCCGGGATCTGGAATTTGACGGGAAGAAAGAAAAATTTGTTAGTGATCCGGAAGCCGATAAAATGTTGACCCGGGATTACCGGGCTCCTTACGTTGTGGAAGAATCAGTGTAGTAAACGTGTTGACTTCGTAAGGTGACTCTCATGCCGGAGATATCCTTTGAAAAGAAGGATTGGGATCGTCTCTGAATTTTTAAATTAAAAAAGCGGTGATTAGATATAATTCTGATCACCGCTTTTCTAAAATATGGAGGTTTCTGATTATGAAGGTCCAGGCCTCAAATATTGGTCAATTTCAAGCTTGGACATTTCACTCGTATACAGTTTGCCTAATGTTTTTTCTTAGAAACGATGATTGTGGATGGTGGAAGGTCGACCTTGCTTTTTGCTACAATCAGGCCATCATAGGAATAAGTTTCCTCGAGATCCACCGAAACCAGGATGGTGTAATTTTCTTCAAATAGAATATTCAGGCATTCCTGGTGCAGATCATTCGAATGGGTCGAAATAAATACATAATCGATAAGCTTTTGATCTAACATTTTTTTTGCTCCCATTAACATGGCTGCTTCGGCACCCTGAATGTCAGCATGAAGAATATTAAGATGATTAATTCGGTGTTTGTGGCAAAAAGAATCGACAGATATAGCTTTCGGGTTTTTTTGTGGTGTTTCCGCTACGAGAGCTTGAGTGAAATGGCCTTTTCGATTATTTAATCTAAAATTTAATTTACCACTGATCAGATTTCTTATGCGCGGCTCAACCAGAAAACATTTTGCATTGGGCCTGGACTGCAACAACGAAAGAGAATAAAAGCCCCAATATGAACCTAATTCGAGCATAGTGCATTGTGGGGATAAATAACTGACAATTTCTTCAAATGCTCTCTCTTCCTGCGGTTCGTGCACACCCCGGTTTTCGACCAACATATTGAGGATCCCGCTACCGTAATAACTTGTTGCCAGGACTTTGACCCCATTGTGCATGGTAATAGCCGCCGACTCCAAGTTGCCAGCTGAGGCATGTCTGCTGATAAACTCATTGTCTGGGGCGGCCAATACGTCATCTATTCTTTGTCTCCAATGTTCGTCCACATCACCTATAAGACGCTTTGCCTTACGATGTGATGTCATGAGGAACCTGGTTTCCAGACCAATCAAATAATTCTTGAGAGCTTGTGGAAGTATTTTTTTTAGTAGCATTAGGTGAGGGCATTAAATGAAGGCATGTTGAAATTTTGTACAGGTGACTTCCCTTTAGATTGTATTATTGGCTATGAACATAGCATCTGCCCACTTCCATCCATTTTTTTGATCTACAACGATATTTGTAAACCCAAAAAGTCGATACCCTTTGGCACGCAGTATTTCAAGTACCTCACCACACCAGGTCTGATTTTCATAAAGATCAACAAAGAGCACTTCCACAATTATAGAACGAATTCTTACAGGATTCAGTAGTGTTCCAGCACCGCGAAACACAAAACGCTCATATCCCTGGGTATCAATCTTCAGTAAATCAATCTGTCTGATACCTTGCTCAGAACAAAATGTGTCCATCCGTTTTATGGATACATTTTGACTCGAAATGGGTTTACACAGTTCGGCAGATGCGTATTCAGAAATAAATTCCGAATTCGATAAGATTGAATCAGTTACATCAGAAGAATTGAGATTTAGGATGGCCTCCCCATCATAATCTCCCAATGCCAATTGCCATGGTCTTAATTTTTTATCGCGGATTGCTCTTTCTTTCAGATCAATAAAAGTTTTAGGGTTGGGCTCAAAAGCATGGATTATTGCATCGGGAAAATAGGCTCTGAATTTGTCAAAAGTCTGACCCCGGTTGGCTCCGATATCAAAAATGATCTTCATCTCACCTTGACTCCGAACGAGATTTATCCATCGGTCATGGAGCGGAATACCTTTTCCTGATGACCGGGAAATATCGTAACCCATTTTACCGATCAATTTTTTTAGCCATGTTTTTGTCGAAAGCATGTACTACTTTATATTTAATTCGTCTGAGAGTACTTTTTAATATTGTCTCAGATTCTTATCAATATTTTCTTAACCTGAGCTGAAAGAATGATTTAGGTTTCGTTACACGATCGATTGTATGATTTACTCGAATGACTAGACCAGTGTAGTACATGAACACATTAATTATGAGCTGTAATTTCTTTGTCGTTTTCACCACCTCTTCGTTGTCGAAACTCATAGAACACCTGCTATACTTCGTTTCTGCCGTCTTGATATGGTAAAAAATACTTCGAAATTATTACGAAAACTAATGTGTTCATGTACTAGGTAACTTTTGTTTTGGACAAGATATTTGGTTCGCCCACCAGGGAGGCGAGTGACTGCAACATTTGGAAAGCAAGCCTTTTCCTGTCGAAGGAAGACGCAAGTTGAAGAGCTCCATTATTGCATTGCTCGTATACCCTTTTATTTACTTTTAAACAATCAAGCTTTTCGAGAAATTCATCTACGTTTTCCGGTTCAAAGCAAAGGCCAGCGTTATATCTCTGAATCAGTTCTTTAGCTTCTCCTTCCACTCCCAATAAAATCGGTTTGCCCGTTGCAGCGTTCTCAAAAATCTTAGAAGGTAGCACAGAAAGAAAAGTCTTCTTCTTTTTCAGGGGAACGACAGCAACATCCAAGAGTCTTAAATAAGTAGGTACGTTGTCCCTCGAGATTGCTGTCAACATAGTTACATTTTTTAAACCTAAAGAATCCCTGCGGGCTAGCAAGCGGCTTTTTAATGCCCCATCTCCGACCAATAAGAAATGTATATTTGGATCTTGAGTTTTGACAGCGGCATCTAAAAGGA
>JABDLW010000720.1 GCA_013001805.1 Saprospiraceae bacterium
TCTCAGAATTTTATCGGCAAATTTATTTTCCCTTTCGTCTATTTCACGGTTTATGGATATCTGTCTCACGGATTCCCAGGCAACATGATGGAAATAAGGCTTACGATCGAGTCGACTTAGTGAAATTACTTCGTGACCATCCAAAACCAATCTCGGCACTAAAAAACTTCCAATGTGTCCGGTACCTCCAATAATGACAATTTTCATAAACCTGGTGGAGTAAATCACATAAAGGTACAATTAGCATTTTTACCTATCTCACGACATTTAATTTTCCATGCCACAACTGCATGCCGTCACTGATGGTTATGAAGTAACTACCAGCAACTAAATTTGAAACGTCCAGCTTCAGTGTGCAATCCTGGAAGCACGTGCTTTGATCGTATTGCAGCATTTGCATCTGTTGACCTCTCAGATCAGAAATAATCAATTGATATTTTCCATCAATCGAAGATTTATGTTTTACTGCGGTTGAGAAATTGGCTGGGTTGGGAAACACCTGGATTTTTTGCACGGCATTTCTCAGATCCCGGGTATAAGTGGCCATATCGTCACAAACATCTCCTTCATTATCCTGGTCGCCATCCGCCTGATCCGGGTTACTAACCATGGGGCAATTATCCTGACTATTTAAAATACCGTCACCATCCATGTCATCATCGCACAGGTCTCCAATACCATCTGCATCGATATCCGATTGATCTTCCGAGGCCAAGCCAGCACAATTATCCATTATATTAATGATTCCATCGCCATCCATATCATCATCACAGATATCTCCAATCCCGTCACCATCCAGATCAGCTTGTTGCGGATTGGCTGCGATCGAACAATTGTCAAACAGATTTTCAACACCATCCTGATCCGGATCATTGTCTTCCAGGCCTGTACCCTGACCTACCCTGAATGACCAGGTAAACATTGAATCGACAGATTGATTGCCAAACTTGTCAGTAATCCCTCTTAATTCAATCTTAATTTCTTCTCCGATATGGGCACTCAGATTCCACAATGGTTGAATAATTAATTTGTTCCCGGCACAACCCAACTGTACCGGATAGGTTGCCTCCGTCGCAGTATTGATCATGGTAACATCGGAAGCACTTAGATCGAAACAACTGATATTTTCATTAAAGTTGATGGAGATGACATCACCCAGTACCAGCTCATTATCCGATGGTTCTGGCAATCCAAGAATCTGGGGTCCTTGCCGGTCTATCGTCCCGGAATGAATTTCGGAGTACATATCTCCATCTCCATAGTCTGCCCGGTATCTGATGTCGTAGGTTCCATCCGGGATATTGTCAACTTCCCAAGTGTCAGTAAAGTCACCAGCAAATCCTTCCAGTTGAGATGGCAGCCACTCTTTTCCTACTTCCCAGGCAAACGTGCCGGCGGGAGCATATTGCAGTTGTACCTTTTTTAGTAATGCCAGATCAAATCCACTGAATCTCGACAATACCAGATCGGCATCTTGCTGGGTAGCAATCCAGGTTAAATTTGGCTTTATGATATTTATGGCCGGGTAAACGCTTTCAAAAGAAACAGAAAGGTTTACTGTGTCGGCTATCAGATCATCTTCACATCCCGAGGTGAGTACAAATTGCAGATTATTATAATTGAAAGCTCTGGCACCTCTTTCCACAGTAATCGTTGCACTGCGTTTGCCTCCGGCAGGGATCGTGTAAGGGATAGGAGCTTGTGCCTGACTACCGCCAATGGTGACAACCGCCCCATCTGGATTACTTTCCTGCAAAAATTTGAGTAAGTAAGTGCGAGGTTCGTCGGATTGACTGATATTACCCAAATCCAACCTGAAAACGGCCCTACCGTCCGCGGGTATATCAAATTGTGCATAGGCGTCGGCTTGTAATTGCAGGGACTCCCGGGGTTGGGTAAAGGCCTCTCTGGGGCAGCTACTTCTACCGCTGACCACATCAAAGACCGGTGTACCATAGACAGGGTCTTCCTTTATGTTGACACTGAAAAAATCGCCCTGATCGTCATCGTTCAGTTCAAATCCAGTGGTGACCGCTTGCAGGCTGGATCCGGTAATGGATGCACCTAGCTCGATGCTCAACCGGGTCTCCACAAATCCATTCACTCCTGAGCCCGCTACTTCAAAACCGGCACCTACCACGACTCCTGCATCGATGAAAGCACTGGTTTCTATGGTAGCAATAGCCTGTGACTGGATCGTGGTACTGGAAAGATAGGAAGCTCCGGCACTGAAGGATCGATTCTCAAGCAATTTGGCTTTTTGCTTGTTTCTTCTGTTGTTGTCGACCACTTGCTGCCAAACGGAAATTTGATTTCGGTATATTTCGGCTGAGTCAGATTCCTGTGCGATATAGAGATCCCGGATTTGTTGCAATTGAGGAATGAGTGAATTTTTAATATGATCCTCTGTGTACATAAACGTGGTAGCGAAACCATCATTTCCCATAACCATGTCCTGACTCAGCTCAATGCTACAAGCATTGGGATCCACCGACAACACATCTGCCAGTGCGTAAACCATGTTTAGGGCAGCACCAATGTACAGGTCTCCTTCCTCACCGGTTATTTGTGCGTTGCCGGAAGTGGAAAATCGCTCTACGGTCTGCGTATTAAGTATGAGTTCGCTTTGGTTGGCCAGACGGGCACCAATTTCCAGTGATCCTCCCACCAGACCCCAGGCTTCTGTCTCCGTAGATACAATGCCAGTGGGATCGCTAATGGAAAATCGTGACCCCAGTTTGACCTCGGTTCTCACTTCGGTACTGGCTGCGGCAGAACCAAAAAGGCGAAAAGCCATTTCCGATGCCAATCCTTCCTCACGAAAACTATAACTGGCATCACCCGGAGGATCATGCAGAATCATAAATGGAATTTCCGGCATAACTGTGGCGAATGTTTGTTCTCGCGCTCTCAACCCAGTCACCAATATGGGCATGGACCATTCGGAAACTTCCTCATCTACCAATGCCACCACCTGAAGCAATTTATTATGAGGAGCAATTAAATTCGGCGCGCCTGCGCGTAAACTATAACTGGCTTTACCACCCTCAAGAAAAATGGTGTCAGGGTTGCCATCTTTGTCACCTACCTCATCAAATATGATGACAAAACCCGATTCGACAAAACAACTGCGATCGCCAAACGTCTCAGATACCGCAATGTCCAGGTCATAAAATTCATACTGCTCTACGATGGGCACTGCGAGATCACTGCAAGTTACATCAGGGATTCCAGAGACTTTGATTTCCGGCGGTCTTCTAAAAATGAAATCTATTTTTTGTGGATCAAATGTCAGGTCGGCATCTTCGGTATTAAAATATGCCAGCACCTGATCGGGATCAATAGTGATTCCGTCAATCGGCATAAATTGTGTCACTTCGACCTGGTAGGATCGTGCCGGTAGTACTAGACCATAGTATCCGGAGGTATCTGTGGTCACTGTAGTATCAAAGCAAATGTTTTCGTCGCCAGAGTATATTCTGACTTGTGCCTGCCCGATAAATAAGTCGCAACCGGCTTTTACGAAACCCTCAATGAGGTTCTCGTTAGCATCGGTAAAATTAACGTGGTTAACATCTTCCTCAATTAAAATGGATTGGTTAGCGGGGGAAATCACATGTCCAGCCAGTCGGGGTTCAATGAGGTAAGTGCCAGACTCCTCTACTCCAAGTGAATAATACCCATCTTTATCGGTCCGGGTTCCCTTGAATAAATCATTGATCCAAAGTTCCACACCGGGAAGTCCGCAAGTGTCCCCATTTAGTGTCTGCACGATTCTCCCGCTGACCAGGAATGCTGTGGTATCGTCAAAATTTAAATTGATGCTGGGAAACTCCAGTTCTAATCTTTGACCTTCATACCTCATTGGGTCAAATGCGTGATTTTCCTTAGCCGGAATAACCGTATATGTTGCTTCAGCACCATAATATATCCTACGGATCTCATAATTCCCAAATTCATCGGTCGTATCACAATACATCGTGCCCGAGGGACTTTGCTCTAGTTCTGACTCCTGAATGACGCAGACCTCAACTCCGGATATAGGCAGTTGGGTTAGTGGCGTTTGGATTTTTCCACTGATTCGTCCGTTCGGTTGGCTTGCTCCGGTTGCTGAAAGTGAATACACCTCTTCACCCTTATTCCAGGAAATGGAATACTCATAGTTTTGACCGGGAATTAACGCTGGGTCGCTGTCGGAATACGCTGTGTCTGCGGCGCTATTAATATTGATTTCGGCGATCTGCTGTCCATTTCTTTTAATGATTGCTTCATCAGTGATTTCAGAGATATCATCCCAACTCAGGGACACTTTTCTCGCTTGCCCGGTGCTGGCTACCAGCTGACGAGGCCGGGTTCTTCCGGTTATTGACCGGGCATTCGATGTATGTCCTCCCCAACCATTAGTCGCAGTGAAAATATAATAGGTATGTGACGCATCGGGTCCGACAAATTCATCTTTAAATCTCTGTTTGCCGTTCTTTGCTACTCCTCCAGCGGTGCCGATAAAATTGTCTTTACTGTCTCTGGCAATCCGGTAGAAATGATCTTTGGCAGGAATATCGGTAGCTGAGGTCCAGCTAAGCTCAATGTAGTCTCTTTCAGTGGTAGCCTGGGCACCAGCAGGGATCCTGATGCTTTGTGTACTGGCGGTTTTGTTTGCGGTTCCGGTTCCCTCACAGTCTACCGCACAATCAAAAATAAAATCATTTTTACCGTTTACCGCAACTGCAAAAACATACTTCTGACTAGTTGACGGACCGATATTCATCGTGATCTTGCCTGACTTCTTGGTGCTACTTTTTAAGAAATTAGAAGCTCTGACGCTATTTTTATACACGGCAAAGCTGTACTTATTACTGCAGTCACAAAATTTGTCTGTGCTATGATCTACGTACATGTAATAGTCACTGCCGGAGTAGATTTTGTAGGTAAATCCTTGGGTATATCCAGTCTGTATTGTGCCGATGAACAAAGTGTAAATACTGATTCTGAGTATCGCTCTAATCATAGTGTTTTGCTTTATTAAAGTTTGATTTGTTTTCGATTTAATCTTTTCTAGGGCTTGATTGCCTGAATCCGGTATAGGTTACCCCTTCCC
>JABDLW010000737.1 GCA_013001805.1 Saprospiraceae bacterium
GTCAAGGAGTTAACCCAGCGGCTCGATGGTAGCATTGAAGTCAACAGTAAACCAGATCAGGGTACTTTTTTCCGCATCACCTTGCCCATCATCCACCTGGGGCAAACATTCGACATTCCCTTAAATGTGGACAAGAAAGCATCGTCACTCCCAGCAATAAGCAGCGAAACAAAGGATTATGTGATTCTGCTGGTGGAAGACAACGACGCTATGGCTCAATTTATCCAAGAGGGGCTTGACCAGCATTATCAGATACATCGATGTACCAATGGAAAACTGGGCTATCAAAAAGCCATCGAAATAGTACCCAATCTAATCATCAGTGACGTCATGATGCCGGAAATGGACGGATACACTTTATGCCGGAAAATAAAAGACCATCCTATCACTGATCACATTCCTTTCTTGCTACTTACCGCCAGAGCAGACACCCAATCCAGGCTGGAAGGCATGGCCAAAGGAGCCGACGCATATCTGACCAAGCCGTTTGACGACGAGGAATTAGGCTTCGTTATCAAAAATATCCTTCACACCCAAAGACAGCTACTGGAGAAAATAAGCACTCTTGATGAGCCCAAGGAAGACGCTGTATTCCTACATCCTTTTATTCTTTCTTTAAAGGAAATAATTGATAAAAACTTGCAAGCCGGCGAATTGAATGTCGATTTTCTCTGCAAGGCCATGGGTACCAGTCGCACCCAATTGCATCGCAAAATTAAAGCATTGACCGGTAAATCAACCATACAATTGGTCACTGGAATTAAGATGGAGAGGGCAGAACGACTGTTGAAGACCACGGATCTCAATATCTCAGAAATTGCCTATGCTTGCGGGTATAATGATCCCGCCTACTTTGCCCAGGTCTTTGTCAAGAAATATAATTGCTCAGCCAGCGAATACCGGGAGAAAATCAGGCTGGCCTAGCTTGAATGATTCACTCTTATTTTCTCGGAAGTAGTTGGAACAAATACTAAATCTTTTGGCACAATAGTCCAAGGGCACTTCCCCATCTATTACTACATTAAACGGTGCTTAGGTTGCACAGATAAGGTCTCGGATATATTCCCTTCACCTAAACAATTTGCTCTATGAAATCATCGATTTCCTGCATTATCATATTGCTTAGCCTGCCATGCATTGTCTTCTGTCAAGTGCCGCACTTTATGAGCACGACCAATGCTCTGAATGAATACGCCGGCTTTTTTTCGATCACCAACGCATCCAGTAGTCAAAGATCCCTGGTAGGCGCAACGATCGGCACAGGAGGTGCCGGGTATTTTGAAATATTCAATTCCACAAATACATCAGATGCGCTATACGTGAAAACCAATGGATTAGGCAGTGCCGGAATCTTTGAAATAGATAACCTTTTAAGCGTTAACGAAGCTGCCATACAAGCGAAAACCAACAGCGACTTTGGGCCTGCAGGATCTTTCCGGATATTTAATAGCCTTAGTTGCGGGAGCGCAGTACAGGCAAGTACTAATGGGAAAGGAGATGCTGTTGCGGGTTTCGGAGGCTCGGGTCGTGGTGGATACTTTACTACATCCAGTGACGAACCTGCGCTAGAAGCGTTTACGCTCGGCACTGGCAGCGCCTTCACAGCACGTCACAAGGGCTCCTCAGGAAGCATAGCCGTTTTTAAAGATGACCAGACACCGGTGGCTCGTATCGATAAAGCCGGTGTAGGTTATTTTAATGGCGGCACTCAAAATAGCGGAGCGGATCTGGCCGAGGCTTTTGACGTGTGGGGCGAGCTAAAAACATACGAACCGGGAGATGTGCTGGTCATCTCTCAGGAGCAAGATCGCACAGTGGAGAAATCAATGTCGAGTTATTCCAATCTCATTGCCGGTGTGTATGCCACCAAGCCCGGAGTGCTGCTGACCGAAGAAAACATCGATACGGACCTATCGGATAAGGTGCCGATGGGCATTGTGGGTGTAATTCCCACCAAAATCTGTAATGAGGGTGGCCCGATAAACCGGGGTGACATGCTGGTAACGGCATCGCTGCCAGGATATGCTATGAAAGCAGACCTACAGAAAGTAGAAGTAGGGCAGGTATTAGGTAAAGCATTGGAAAACTTCTCCGGTCAGACGGGAAAAATCAAAGTATTGGTTAGTATCTGGTAGTTTAAAGGTGCAGAGCATACATGTCATAAGCAAAATAAAAGGCTGATCGATGAATCAAAATAAATCGTCAGCACAGATGGCCACTAGGCCGATTCTGCCTGGCAATCACTTTAGATACGAGGTGCACCTACAATCAATCTACCGACTTCGGACTTCTGACTTCTGATCGAACGCCACAGATTGAGTCCACGGCTCTCATCGATTAAACCCGAACCACTAATCACCTAGTCACCTAGTCACCTAATCAACTAGCCACCTAATCACCTAGTCACCTGATCACCTGATTACCTAGTCACCTGATTACCTAGTCACCTAATCACCTAGTCACCTGATTACCTAGTTACCTAATCACCCAATCACCTGATTACCTAATCACCTGATTACCAACTCAAATCAACCTAATTCGTCTTTCTCACGAAAACCTCAATGACTCCATTCTGTCCTTGAGACCCATACTTTCCTGCACGCGGTGGGGTCAAGACATTGACCCGTTCTATCTCAAATGTGTTGGCAGCGGCGGCAGCACTTGCATAACTGCGGCCCATATTTACACCATCTACGATGTATAGTGGATTATTATCGGTGGTTATTGACTTTACTCCCCTTATTAAAACAAGCACGTCAGTGCCACTCCCTCTTATTTCTACTCCTGCAGTACCCCGCAGATAATCAATCAACTCACGCTTTCCAGTATAGTCGATTTTATTAGGACCAGTATTTGCCGATGCCAGATCCCTGGACGAATTACATGAGGACAACACAAAAGTTACAATCAATAGGAAAATGGAGTATTTACTCATTTCTTCTAGTTCTATTTGGGGCAAGTTAGTCTATTTCACCTTAGAAATCAATGATCTTCATCAAGGAATAATCACTATCTGATTATCATTATTTATACTTGATTCCCATCACCTCATAAAAAAAGAGCGCAAAAATCAGCGCTCTTTTATTTCTAAATATAGATAAAGATGCCCTTCTGGTGAAAGAAGAGCTATTATCTACTGTACTCTACATCATCCACTCCTTGATGGAAGCTTCATTCATTCGAATGTAGTCGTTATTCTCGGCTTCAGTGGCTAGTTCCAGTGATCGCTTAGCACTTTCAATGGCTCCAGCCTTGTCACCCAATTTGGCCTGAATCAATGATTTTTGACGTAGCACCCAGAAACGCTCATTGCCCATCTCAATTGACTTGTTAATCCATTCCAACGCCTGCTCAAGGTCTTTGTCTTCTGAAGCGTAGTAAGCAGCGGCGCCATAGTAGTCATTTGCTGAAGGTCCTGCCATCACCTGCTCGATATTGGCGGCTACGGCCTTTTCGGTGTGTACTTTTAGTTCGGCAATAGCGAAAGTATGATCCCATCCAAACCAAATGGAGGCACCATCGCTGGTGATGTTGTCAAATGCAATCATAAAGTTCTCGATCTGAGCATCAGACAGGGTGGCTGCTTCGGCCATAACTTTGATTGGTTCAACATCTCCCTCCAAGTAAGCACCAAAGTTACCAGTGGTGTGAGGATACAGCATTAGTGTCCAGCTACTCTTTCCTGGTTTGGCAAGCATAGCATATTCACCAGCTTTTACATCCTGGCCACCAAAAACTACATCTTCGCTGAATGTGATCTTGGTTGCCGCGTTCGCTCCAAGTCGCCATACCTCGTCGTAGGGTACCAGACCACCAAAGATGTCACGGTCCTTTTTGCCGGGACGCGAATACTCAATGGTGACATCAGTCAAGCCAACTGTTTGTTTAACTTTCGCTGCCGGGCTTGGTGCCGGTGTACGAATCTGTGCTTGAACACTGACCATACTAAAGGTGAATAGCAGTAGCAATGTAAGAAATAAGACTTTTTTCATGATCGTAATTATTTTAAGTTATCGAATAACGTTGTAACACGCCTAAAAACGCCGCAAAAATAAGATTTCTAGCGATAGAAAAGAAAAAATTTATATATCTATCCTCTGAACATGCTGGGTAGTCCGACGGCATATCGAATGACGAATGATGCGAATGATGCGAATGACGAATGATTCGAATAGCGAAATATTGTTGTAAAACCGACCGAGCAAGCTTCTTAGCAATCAAAGACCAGCGAAAGCATGGCAAATAACCGTGATAAGATGAGCAGATAAGTATTCCTCATTGGTGGTTTCCAATCTCATCGCTAAATGACTAGAGAGAGCCCGGCATCTACATGCTGGGGCGGATCACAAATAAAAATGCTCTACTCCACTTCCCCAGGAGGGTGTTGAAGTACTCAAGTTGATTGCTGAAGCCGTAAATCGTCGTTTTCTGACGAGGCGAGACGATGGAAGATACCGGGTGGTAACTGACTGAGGATCAACGAAGTCAGAAACGATGAGAAC
>JABDLW010000755.1 GCA_013001805.1 Saprospiraceae bacterium
TATTGGGGCGAAGGTCATCCACTTTATGCAGCACCGACCGTAGCGACAGGTCTAACTCCCAGTATCATACCTAATTTTGATGCTTCAGCAACGCTTCGGGTTTCACCGGATCCACAGCTTGCCAGCAACAGTACAGCAACATCGCTGGGTGCCATAGGCATTGCGGTGAGTGGAGCGGCCATATTTAATGACTCGGAGGGTAATGGTCCTCTGTCAGGTGCCATCGGCTCACTCGATTATGCCGGTGGCCATATTGGACCCTCTGAGTATCACTATCATTTGGAACCCATACCTTTTTCCGATGATGATGCTAACCTGGTGGGCATCATGGCGGATGGATTTTTTATTTATGGCAGGAAATGCAATTCAGTAGGTACCTACCCGGATGATTTAGATGCATCGGGTGGTCACATAAGTACGACACAACATACCACTGATCCGGAATATCATTATCATATCATTAATGAGTTTTATATCGGCTCCAGTATTTTATTATTCGGTGGCGACTATCAGGGTACACCCCGATCGATTAATTAATGCATTTGAAATGTCTTTGCCAGTCAGGTATTTTTTCTTGATCATTTTATTGAGTATGTATTCTTGTAGTAGCGACGAAGTAATTTGGACGAATACCACATCGCGACCCACCTCCATTCCAGCGATTGAGATCGCCAAAGAGTTACTACAATTAAATGCCATCGAGGGTATGTGGTATTGGAATGGGGCACCCTTTTCGGGTTATGCTATCGACAAATATCCCAATCACATTTTATCTGAGAGAACAGGTTTTTTGCTGGGAAAGAAAGAAGGTGTTTCCAAGAAATGGCATGTGGATGGTACGCTAAAGAAGCAAGCTATTTACCGGGCTAATCGATTACATGGTATAGTCAGTGTGTGGTCTCCGGGACCGGAAAATACGCTGGTGTCAGAATCAAATTTTGTCGAGGGAGTGCGGCATGGATTACAAAGAAGATGGTACACGAGTGGACAAATACAAAGGAGTGTGCACCTAAATATGGGGTTGGAAGAAGGGCTGCAACAAGCCTGGTTGGAAAACGGTAAAATATATGTCAACTATGAAGCAAAAAATGGTCGAACTTTTGGATTAAAAAAAGCAAATCTATGTTATGAATTGGAGAATGAAAATATTTTATTTACTGATAAGTAGCCTGCCTCTGGCCGGAATAATTCTTATTCTAGATAGTGAGGATATTTATAAGGATGGAGGCAGCAGGGTGGCGACGCTGCCTTATTATAACGAAGCGAGTTTTTCACCGCATTGGATAGCGCCGGATAGTGATTCCCTAATTGAATTTCATCGCATAGCTCCCTTCCGGTTGATCAATCAGGAGGGGGACACTATTTCCGAAAAGACTTTTGCTGGAAAAATATATATCACTGACTTTTTCTTTACGGTTTGTCCAGGTATTTGCCCGAAATTGACCAAGAATATGTTACTTCTCCAGGAAGCCTTTTTGCATAACGAAGATGTGCTTTTATTGTCGCACTCAGTGACTCCGGAACACGATTCTGTAGCTGTACTCAAACAATATGCTACCACAGAAGGTATCATCTCTGATAAGTGGCATTTGGTAACCGGTGACCAAAGGCAAATCTACAAATTGGGCAGAAGCGATTATTTTGTAGAAGAAGATTTGGGCAGAGATAAAAATGTAGATGATTTTTTACACACAGAGAATTTTGTTTTAGTTGATAAAAATCGACACATCCGCGGTATATACAATGGCCTTAATAAAACTTCAGTGAACCAGTTGATTGACGATGTCCGGACTTTGCAAAAGGAAATGTAATCTCAATTTCTGCGACGAAACACTGAAAGGACACACCCCAAATAAGAAAAGCCAGTACATACAGTGGCTGGCTTTTTATTTATAACACAACTTGTTACTTATCTACGGAAGTCTCTGAGTTCAAGTGGCCTATTGTCTTTTGAAAACAATACCTACTTTAAACATACCCTTACTATCTTTTAGGCCGGCTTCTCCGAAGAAACCGAAATTATCTGACAGAAATACATTGGCCCCAATGGCAGTCGATTTTATTTTGGTAGATAATTTAGAAGGATCCATGGCATTAACTGCGGCATTAAAATCGTCGTTATTGGAGGTGATAAATGCCTTGCTGTAACCAATACCCATGGACCCATAGATTTCAATCTGCTTAGTTACATGAAAATTAGCGACAGCTTTAATCATCCCCCAAAGAAAAATGACAGATTGCTTAAAGTCAACGGATTGGCTGCGGGTTGATGGTACTCCGGCAACATCGATATCCATTTTCATTCCACCAAGTTCAGTGCCGAGACTGAGGTGGGGAAATAAGTCGCGCTCTGATTCCAAGGTGACGGGAGGAACCGCTGTGGTTATTTGGACTTGAGATGGTAAAGATCCTTTGATGGGATCGATCAGGTATAGACCTATCTTACTGACCTGGCGAGCAGTTTGAGCCTTGGTGGATTGGGTAATCATTGCGAATGTGAAAATCAAAAGGATGGTGGTGAATATTGTATTAGTTTTCATGACAGGTTATTTTTAGTATGATGAATAGACTTTTCATCCCTATATGTCAGAGCAATCTGAAGGTTATCAGACTTCTTGAGATTTTTTTCCGAAATAGTTCCGGTTTGGTTGTTTGGCCGGGAGGCACAACAACGGCGATGTGAGAAAAAGGCTGATAATATTACGAGGCAATTTTTCAGGGGCCGGGGGCAGCTCCCCCCTTTAGCGGCCGGGGGCAGGAGCTACCAGTAACGCTATGCTACTTTTAGGCGCACCGTGGCCGCTGTTGCGCGTCCTCGCCAACAGCTTTTGGAAGCGATATTTGAATGTTGTTGGCCAGGAGGCACAACAACGGCGATGGGTTATATGCATTTTCAAATCGAGAACGATACCCATTCCTCGATAATGCCATTAGGATTTAGCTTGAATATTAATCCTTGGTTATAATTAATCACATACATACCATTGACGTGTCTCGCATATGCGAGATCTATATTACCTATCCGGTTTTCAATTTCTCCGAGAGAATTTCCAATACCCAGACCATGGGAGGATTTAATACTGGCATGGGTGATTCTTTGCATACTAAATTTTACTTTGCCAAAGTCTAGTTTTGAAACGCTGGAATTATATTCATGGGCATATTGGAATTGCAGTCCGGAACCTATGTGCAGCGTCTGCTGGAAGTCGCGATAAAACACCAGAGAAGATACATCATCCAGATCTTTTTCATTTCTTATCAGTTGGCTGCGCATTGCTGATGCAGGCGGCTTGCGGTTTTGCGCGGACGCCAAATTATGATTAATAATCTCCCGGATATAGTTCGAGTCCGGCATCTGCTCACCAAGTAGCGATTGATAAATATCACGACTTTTAACCAGTTGGCCTTGCCGGGCATAATAATTGGCCTCAGTAATACGGTAAATATGGTTCTGATTAATTTCGGGATCAGCAGCGCACAAACTTATTAGTGCCTCAGCTTTATGCTGTTCCCCCAGCCAATCATAAATGGAAATCAAGTGTATTTTAGCCGGTGAATATTGGGCATCATATTGTTCGGTAATCAAATCGAAAGATTCCTTAGCGTCGTCCAAAAGTAATTGGGGGCTGCGATCGATTAATCCTCTTTGAATAGGTGATCGGCTATCCAAAGCTAGCGGATATTTTAAATCCATTTTTTGCAGATGCATGTAAGCCATCATGTTGCAAAGGCCCAGATTGTAATGCAGTTCTTTAAATTGAATGCTTTGTGCAACATGCTTATAGAGGGGGTAGGCAGATTCAAACTTTCCCAGTACCAATAAATAATTAGCTGTCTGATAAATTTCAATTAGATTACTGGCGAGATCGCAAGCTTCCAAAGCCAGGTCCTTACGAGTCTCCAGAGAAGGGTACTGTCCATTGGCAGCTGAGTCGAGACCATAAGATGCATAGATGCGATCCAGTAAGTCGGGAATCAGAGCCAGCGTATTGAATCCTGCCTGATAGGACACAAATGCCCCGTAAATATCAGCCTGGGCTTCGTGATGCCGGTTGGCTTCAAATACCGCAGAGGAGACCATGAAATTCCGGACAAGTCCTGATTCCTTCCATTGATGATTTTGATAGAAATGCGTCATCTCATGTGCAATGACAAATGACAGCGCATCTTTCATTTGGTCTCCGAAAGCAACGCAGCTTTTTATAACTTTTTCATCGAGATAAATTGAATTGTCTGCCGGCACGAATACTGCACCTCTATTCTCAACACTCCAGACTATAAGTTTTGGCCAGACAGATTTTTTATCACCTACGGCCTCCTGTAGTTTTGCATAGATCTCCTGAGCCATGGCCTGGTGCTCGGATATCGACGATCCCCGGAGATCCGTTGAGACTGCCCAAGTTATGAACAGGGCGGCAAGAAGGCATAGATTAGAAGGATTCTTGTGCATATATCTATCTTTTTTTACTAAATATGATAACCTTTCGGAAATGTTATCATATGGTGACGAAGATATTCAGTGAGACATTGGGTTTACTCTAAGTATACGGATAAATCTTATATTTACAAAGGGCAATTCCGTAGTAAATGAATACTCAAGAGTCACTCGATTTAATCAGAAATGGCGATCGCGCTTTCTTCCATTCTTTATATTATTCGATGGAGGAAAGCTGCAGGAAGTACATTTTCAAAAGAGGAGGTGATGAAACTATGATTGATGAAATACTGCATGAAGGATTGTACCGCTTTTTTGTGAGAGTCAAAGAAAAACAGGATTTTCAAATTACCTCATCACTGGAGGCAGTTGTCTTTGGATTTATAAAAATGGTATGGCAACAGAAATGTCGCACCGATAGCAGATATCGGAAGATGCACACAGATATCGATGAGGATGATTGGGTGAGGGAGAGTTTGACCGAAGAAAATACAACGGATGCAGACACCAGTATGATTATGAGCCTGATGGATAACCTCGGTAAGGATTGTAAAGAAGTGTTGATTGCATTTTATGTACACAAAAATTCATTACAGGAAATAGCAGATGAACTGAATTTTAGTTACGACTATGCAAAACTTAAACGGTTTCGCTGCATCGCAGATTTAAGGAAAAAGTATTTGCAAATGGCTTCTTAAGTAAGTATGAATATGGATGCTGATACAAAATTGGAAATGGTTGATCGATACATACTTGGGCAGATGAACCAGGATGAAATCAAGGAGTTTGAGAAACTGATGACCGGCGATTTAGAAATCAAATCCCTGGTGGAAGACCAAAGAAAATTGATTAAAGGCATGGGAAAATATCAGGAAAAAGCTGAATTTTTTGATATGCTGCAAGAAATAAAAAAGGATAGACCAGCGGAAAAAATCGTGTCACTGCAACAAGCGAAAGAGTCAAAATCGGGAGTTCAGGATACAACGTCCAAACTCAGGAAGCTAAGATACCGGCTCGCCTATGCCGCTGGAATCGCTATACTGGTCACGGCCATTCTATTTATGCTTGATACCCGGGTAAATACCGATAGCCTCGTAGCCAGTAATTTTTCCTTTCACCCGGATATTCTGACCGCACAACTTGAGGCCAGCGGAGCCACCAATGATGTCAACCAGGAATTAATTCCATTACTACAAAGAGGAATTCAGTTTTATAATAATCAGGAATATGAACAAGCAGGCAACCAGTTTCAACAATTCGCCGCACAATCTGCAGGAAGAAATTACCTGGTCATGCTAAATGATTTTTATTTGGCTCAAATCGCTCTTTCTGAGGACCGACCGGAGGAGACGATTGCCTTGCTGCAACCACTATTACTGGAAAGCGGATTGCCTATTGAATCATCAGTTAAATGGTATCTCTCTTTGGCATATTTGAAAAGTAATGATTCCAATGCAGCAGAAAAGTTATTGGGGGATTTACGTGATGATTCTGAATATGGAACCCAGAGTAATAAAATTTTAAATAAATTAAGGTGAGACATTTTTAATAGACTTTTAATTTTCGAACACACTATCCGGCATGAAATCTATTCTCAATTATACTGGCTGTCTTTTGATGCTTTTTTGTTTTGAATTACATGGCCAGGATACCATCACCATCACGGATGCTGATTTGGTTGAAGGAACCCACACGTGGACTCCGGAAAGTGTATATCTCCTGGATGGCGAGGTTACACTCGAAGGCGGTGTACTCAATGTCGAGGCGGGGACTCATGTGATCGCAAGTAAGGCACCGGGTGGTGATAGCACAGGAGTAAGCGGCTTGTACATCTCCGCAGGAGCTCGCATCAATGCGGTTGGAACCATTGAAGCACCCATTGTATTTGCTGGAGAGGATATGGTACCCTGGGCAGGCATCGTGATTGCCGGCAGTAATGGGAGCAGTTCAGGTGCGTTAAATTATGTTTCGATTCGCTGGTCGGGAAAGTCCGATAGTCTTAACATCGGATCGGCATTGACTCTCCGTAATGTAGATCAACTCACCGATATCCATCATATCGAGGTTTTTCAATCGGCCGGTGATGGGATCAGGATCCACGGTGGCAATGTAAATATCGCTTACGCTGTGGTTTCTTTTGTTGGGGACGATGCATTTGAATATAATTTTGGTTGGACCGGTAATGGCATTTATTGGTACGCCAACTCCCTCAATTCTTACCCGTGGAATAACATGGCGGATGATGTCGGCAGTTTTGCCATTGAGGGCAGTAGTTTTATTGATGAAGACGACACCTTAATCTCAAGTCCTACCATCTACCATGCAACGCTGGTTGGTGAAAATTGTGGTGACTTGAGTGCAGAGACAAAAGGAGCTATCGGATTCTTCGATAATGCCGAAGGACGTCTGGTTAATTCTGCATTTCTGCATTTTCCAAATTATGGCATTTATGTCGAAGACCAGATAGGAATGAACGATAGTTATAATGCCCTGCAAGACGGTCGATTATTGGTAGAATCAAATGCCTGGCATGATTTCGGTCGAGCCATTGGCTCTGCGGCGGGGAACAAATTTTCTGCTGGTGAAGGAGGCCTGATTTTAACCGAAAGCATGACGGAAAATCCGAGCGCCGAAGCGGTGATTGACCACCTTATTGAACATTTTAACTTAATCAGCCCATATGGGACGATCAAGAACCTAGCCGGTATTTGTCTTGCCATCGATCCCCGGCTTGATCCTGCCAACGATTATTCCAACCTGCCCAATGCCGCATTTCCTGCCAACACCTTCTTCAATAACTTCGATGCACAAATTGAAAAGGGTGCTTTCTCTTCCGAGCTGTGGATCAGGGATTGGACGGCTTTAGATGAAATGGACAGCGTTATCCGCCTTGGAGAAGAAGGATATGGATCGTATTTATTTGAAGGACAAACACTCAACGAGACCGACACCATCATAATCAGTTGTGAAGCGCTTCCTATTTTGCAGGATTCCCTCATTTATGTTTTTCCCTGCCGTCCATTTTTATACCAATTAGGGGCAGCACACAGAAAAGGAAATCCCCGGAGAAGCCGTCCAACCAACCGGTCAGAGGAAATTGACTATGCTTTTATCGAGCAATGGGAATATCGCAGTGGAGATCCCGGATGTAGTGCGATTGCCGAATTGCACTTGACTGTGCTGGTGCTGGATACTATTGCACCGGTTATTCATCCTGTTCCCGATGGCCTGGGAGGGTTAACCGCCATAACCGAGGATTGCGATGAATCATGGATCACAGACACAGAAATTGACACACTCGATAATGGAACTGGAACGATCACGATCCGTTATACTTTTTCCGCCGAAGATTATTCGGGAAATATGTCAACCTTAACGGTTGATTTTACCCAGGACGATGCTGCATCACCATGGTATGCCGATTTTGACCGGGATGGCTACGGGAACGCCCTGGCTTCCATCATGGCTACGGATAGTGTAGCCGGGTTTGTCCGGAATAGTGATGATTGCAATGACAGTAATCCGTTCATATATCCCCGATCTATGGGCCCGGATGGAATGTCCGGGTATTTTTATGATTGTGATTCCTTCCCGGCAGAACACGATCTTTGTTCCACTGCCTTGCTGGTCAGCCCGGGATCAACATGTGAGTTTGACTTTGGTGGTTTGAGCCTTGCCAACCCGACGATTTATCCGGATCTCAGCCAAAGTTGCCTTCCCCGTAATTTCGATGACGTGTGGATGAGAACGATCTTGCCCGAATCGGGAGGAATTCATCTACAAATTCAGGAAGATATATTTGCCCTACTCGACCTTACCGGATTTAACCGGATTTTTATGGCCGAAATCTATTCGGGACATTGTCAACAACTGGTTCTTGAGCATTGCATGATTGGAGAGTCCAGCACCTTGCATTATGATTTTGAGAATGCTGACCTGGCTGGTCAGGAGTTATTCATACGGATTATGGAAGTGGGCAATACGAGTTTTTCTCCTTTTGAAATCTGCATTTTGGATTTAGCCGAAAAAGTGCGCAATGACTTCTGTGCCACCGCCCAGGCTCTGGAAGTGCCAGACCTGGATAGCTGTGCAACATTTACCTTCGATAATATGAATGCCATCGGCTCCGCGGGACAAGTGGTAAGTGACTGTGACAGTAAATTCGGTGCCAGAGATGTATGGTTTCAATTCGGAGCCCCGCAGGCAGATTCGTTTCAATTTGTTTTTGATACCATCACCGGTAGTGATTTTAATAAGCCCATTGTCATCTTGTATAAGGGCGATTGCAGTCAGGTGACAGAATTGGCCTGCTTTAACTACGAAGAAGAAGGC
>JABDLW010000738.1 GCA_013001805.1 Saprospiraceae bacterium
TTTCAGTTTGTTGGTTTCAAAAAGCTCAATTAAATATTCAGAATCTTTATTTGCCTCATAACCCACTATCTTCATCTTGTACTTTTGGGAGAATTTTACGAACAAGAGAACCTGCAGGATTCGAGAAGTTTTTCCCCCCACGGTAACGTACGTCCCATTGGGGCGCAGCGAATTTTGATAATCAGAAACAGCACGATCTGTTTTCACATCAAAGATAAGATCATATGCAATCCCGTTATCGGTAAAATCATCTTTCATGTAATCGATGACATGATCAGCTCCAAGGCTGCGCATCATGTCCAATTTAACGGTGTGATCAACAGCGGTGAGATCGACATCGAATGTTTTGGCGAGTTGCACCGCCAAGGTCCCCGTACTGCCGCCTCCACCATTGATCAACACCTTCTGTCCTGACTTGATCTTTCCACAATCCATAAGACCCTGCACTGCAAGGTTGCCTCCATGGGCCATACATGCGGCCTGCTCGAAGGTCATGGTCAATGGTTTACGAGTCAATTCGTTTTCACCCGCGCACACATACTCCGCATAAGCTCCCCACCCATCTTCCGAAAGGTCACCAAACACCTCATCTCCAACCTTGAAACGGGTGACATTTTTTCCTGTTGATTCGATTATTCCCGCAATATCGCAGCCATGTAGTTTGCTGCTTTTAGGCTTAAAGAAACCACTGATGAATCGGTACTCAAATGGCCTGCCTGTCAACATGTCCCAATCCCAAGAATTCAGTGATACCGCATGAACTTTTACTAACACTTCATCATCACCTGGAATCGGTGTGGGGGTATTTTCCATTCTAAGTAAATCGGGGGAGCCATATCGAGGGTAAACTATTGTTTTCATCTTTATTTAATTCTATTTTTCAAAAGATATTGTCTACTTGTTCTGCCAACCTTAGCCATGGAGATCGGCAATAGCCAGAATCTTCTTCTTCCTTGTCTTTGATCAGCCCAATTGTTTATTGGAATACGCTTATCGGAAGATAGTATTAGACCGGGTATTCTTGGCCATCGATATCTCATAATCGATTGAATTGCCCCAGTACCGAACTGGAATACTTCGAGACAATTACCGAATATGGTACATGTTGGATAGATGCCATAGGTGATAATCGGAGATTGCCATATATGGAAATGCAGCCAATCCCAGTACTTGTAATAATTTGTAATCATACAACAAAATATTCTGGTATGGTTCTCGCTTAGAGGCATCGTGAAGAGGTGAAAGAGGATCTGGCACCCAATTAATCAGCAACATCTGGTGAAGTGAGAAATACACAGAGTGGAGCATCGCCATGAATCATCGCAGAATCGTATTTGCAGGCGTGCCTTTATTACTAAAATACAGGTTTGAGAAACTCAATGTGAACATCAGATTTTATGTGCCGTTCAGCCTAATTCTATTAGGCCAAATTTTATTCACGATGAAATGTCATGGCGAGCCCATCTCAGAGGATGAATTTGTCAGGGTTGAAGGAGGTTGTTATCAAAGGGGTGATCAATTCGGGGACGGTTTACCAGATGAGCTGCCCGTCCGCACTGTCTGCCTATCCGATTTTTATCTATCAAAATATGAAGTAACCCAAGAGCAATGGCTCCGTGTAATGGATAGCAATCCGTCAAAAGATCAAGCACATCCTCGATATCCAGTAGATGTGGTCAGCTGGCACGAAGTCGAAGACTTTATCAATGCATTAAACACGAAAACTGATGGAAAATTTCGATTACCAACTGAGGCAGAATGGGAATATGCCTGCCGTGCAGGGGGAAAGAAAGTTAGATATGGAACGGCTGACGGTAGCAGCTCGGCGCATCTTTTACTCCATTCGGAAAGCGATCCGGCCCCAAAGGGAGTATTGCCTGTGGGGAGCCTGCCTGCCAATGAACTGGGTTTACACGACATGTCCGGCAACGTTTCCGAGTGGGTCCTGGACTGGTATGACAGAGGATTTTATGCGAAAGCCCCGGTCCATGATCCCAGACTGATTGAAGACCGGACTAAAAGATCTCGGGTGCGAAGAGGCGGTTATTGGGGCGATAAGGAGTGGGTGATGCGATGCACCTTTCGAAATCTTCGGAAACCGAATTACAGACTGGTAGGTTTAGGTTTTCGATTAGCCAGGGATCCCTGATTGCAGATAATGATAAATTTCACTTATTAACAAAGATGAGGAGAGGAAGAATCACCTTTTTAGCTCCTATTGGTGGGGTTCAGAAATTGCTGGCATTGCCCTTAATTTATGGTGCGATTCGACACCATGATTGTCAGTGAAGTCCTGCGTATCTGTGCCTCGCAAATGGGCGAGCCGCTCAGAACCTTTCCAAAGGGATATTCTTGAGGGTACGTGCGTGCGTGCCGACGTCGCCAGCCTTTGTCGTATTTGAAAATCCTCCAGACCGGGCTGCCCGGTTATTTTATTTTTTCTAATTGTCACCCTCATCTACATCACCTACCGCCCTGTTTATCATCTTATCGACCAGGTCCTTGGCGACGGCGTCCCTGGAAAGCTCGTCTATCATTTCCCTGAGCAGGTCAATGCGTCCTTCTTTCTCGCATTTATCGCACAGCTCGTATTGTACCTTGTTCTTCCAACCCCAGATCATGTTGAGCGTTTCATCCGATAGCTCAGCCGCCATGCGATTCTTGATCGCTTCTGCAAACAGCTTCTCTTTCTCGTCCATACCAGTCCTCCGGTTTTGCGGCTATACTTGTTGCCGTATGTGGGAATTACCCAGACTTTCCTATTTTTTCGCGGGCAAACCCGCCAAGCCATCCACCAATGGTACAACCGATAACGGTGGCAATTGGATTGCTTGGTTCATAACCGATTCCTGGCAGGAGAATCAGCGCGATCAGGCCGCCCATAAAACCGAGAATTTTATATTTTATGGATAATCCTAGCTTGTTACAAATTCCATTGGCTACACCTTTCTTGTGTGATGTTTCACCAGTAGTGGTACCCGGACCAATAGGCAACTGCGTTACGACATTAATCATCAAAGCTTGTTCAAAAGTGGTTTTTAACCATTTTCTGACCGAAGATGCTGCAGCTGGACAGAGAATCTCTATTCTGCTTCCTGATTATCCAGGGATTATGGGCAGTTTCCCAAACAAGAGCTTGCCGGCAACCTTGTATCGCAGGCTGATCTAAAACCGGCGTTTTTCCAATTTGAAACCAATTAGAAATTTCACACGCTGTCGGGCCCTTTTGCATGTTAGGTTAAAATATTTTAAATATTTTGCTGGAAAAAGCAATTTTTGTGATTGTATTTATCCATAAAGTCATTATTGTTGAGACGTGGTACATTGTATATGTATCATCGGGTGGTGCAGACCCCTTCTTTCTCCCTCCCTCTCGAAAAAGCTGCACCACCCTTCTTATTTATATTTCCATGCTCGGCTACGGCGAGGGTTTATGTCATAGAAGCCGTCCTTTTTTAAGTTCTGAATCTTCACGCTGCCCGACCAGCTTTGTCTCATAAGACCATTACGAGTCCATAGATGCTGGAGGTTAATTTGAGAAACCTCAGCATTTCATGGTTTGATTCAGCAATCTCAACAACTGAACCGGGAAATTACAAAGAGAGACTTGATTGGGGTAAAATGTGAATTCAGCTCAGAAGCTGAAAATTCATTCCCGCTAATTACTCTCTGTCCTTACAACCAAATGGATAGATAAGATTTGTTTATACTTCCTTAGCTGAAGTCCGAGCAGCGATTATATCATAGAGCCACGCGAATACCCCGCCAATGATATCTCTACCCCTGATTGCTCGCCAAGGTTGATGCACTAAGAGAAGATTGGTTCTATTTGGTCAGACCAAGCTGACCTTGGTTAACCTTGTTGACATACTTTCCGTTAATAATCTGCACCGTTGCAATCCTTTTGTCACAGGAAGGACAATGGATATCGGTCCCTTTATCCGAAAAGTCATTTATGAATATGCCGGTATAGTCTTCCGTGATGCGGTCACGATGAATAGTCCGAGCTATACCCAGTGAAGCGTTGCTGGATACCTAGTTATGCTAAAAATCTGCCCGCCAGACGTTTACCAGTTTGATTG
>JABDLW010000741.1 GCA_013001805.1 Saprospiraceae bacterium
CCCCAAAACAATGCAAGTGGATATGAGTACCTACCAATTACAGAAAGTAAACAAATCAATCCCCATCGATGCCAAGTGGAACAAAGCTCCCTGGAACAGCATAAAATCCCTCCAGATTAAAAATTACATGGGAGACAAACCCAAGCACATACCTGCTGTGGAAGCTAAACTGGCATACGATGATGAAGCCATCTATGTGATCTTCCGCGTGGCCGATCGCTATGTGAGGGCGGTACGAACCAATAATCAGGAGGGTGTTTTCAAAGATAGCTGTGTAGAATTCTTTTTTAGTCCCGAAGAACATAGTGATAATGGCTATTTTAATCTGGAAATGAACTGCGGTGGCACCATGCTCTTTCACCATCAGGTAAAGCCTCGCACTGACAGTAAACATATAAGTGACGAAGATATTGACAAGATCCAGGTAGCCCATAGTTTGCCAAAAACAGTGGATCCTGAAATCACTGCCCCCACCGTCTGGACGGTTGAATATCGCATACCCTTTGAGATATTAACCAAATATCATGACCTGGAGGCACCAACAGCCGGCACCGTATGGCGTGGAAATCTATATAAATGTGCAGACGAAACTTCGCATCCCCATTGGTTGACCTGGGCACCTATTGATTTCCCCAGGCCCAATTTTCATTTGCCTGAGTTTTTTGGTACCCTTATATTTTAGGCTCCACCAATTTTATCATTCAGCTGATGCTGCCTGACCTAAATCAGATAATCGAGTTGCGGCATCAACTCCATCAACACGCGGAATTTTCGGGTGAGGAGAAAGTGACCTCTGATATTATCGCAACTTTCCTGTCGAAATACAGCCCGACCCAAATCATCCGTGAATTAGGAGGACATGGCGTTGCAGCCATATTTGAATATGCATCTGCAGGACCAATAGTGGTATTTCGCTGCGAATTGGATGCTTTGCCCATTCAAGAGAAAAACGCTAACCTGCCGTACCGGTCGCGACATGAGGGAAAATCTCACAAGTGCGGCCACGATGGGCACATGGCTATAGTGGCCGGTCTTGCTTCGGTCATTTCTCAAAAATCATATAAACAAGGGAAAGTCATACTCCTCTTTCAACCAGCGGAGGAAACGGGAGCCGGAGCGAGAAAAGTAATGGCAGATCAGAGCTGGATCGACCTGGCCCCTACCCACATTTTTGCACTGCATAACCTGCCCGGATTTAATAAAAACAGAATCATTGTCCGTGAGGGACCCTTTAATGCAGCGGTAATAAGTATCTGCATCAAACTGCAAGGTGTTGTGACCCATGCAGCCGAGCCGGAAAAAGGTGCAAATCCCGCCCTGGCCATAGCGACTATTCTCTCGGAAGTGGATCGATTAAATATTCCTGATGATTCCAAACCCGATTTTACTTTAATAACTCCAATCCATCTGACTATGGGAGACAAAGCCTATGGCACTTCCGCCGGCTACGGTGAGGTTCATTTTACGGCCCGATGTTGGACAACTGAAAAGTTGCGAACGCTCGTTGGAATAATAAAAAACAATGTATCTGAGATTTGTCAAAAATTCAATCTCGTTTGTGCATTCGAGACTTGGGAAGAATTCGCCAGTACCAACAATAATGGAGAGATGGTCGCCCTGGTAAAAAAGGCGGCTAGGACAAATGGATTGCAAATCGACACCATGGAAACACCTTTCCGGTGGGGAGAAGACTTTGGGTTATTTACTCAGGCATTCCCCGGAGCCATATTTGGCTTGGGAGCCGGAGAAAAAACTCCCGCACTGCACAATGAATTTTATGATTTTCCCGACGAAATCATCAGTAACGGTATCTCCATGTTCACTACAATTGCCGATGAAATATTGGGCCAGTAGTATATTTTTTACAGGTACCATGAGGATTTTTTTATTGGCATATAATACGCGATCCTTGCTTTTGAGATTGTAAAGTATTTTCACAGAAAAATTCTTTTTGTCTTAGTACGTGGGTAATGGTAGAGTTAACTAAAACACTATCAGGGTCTAGCTAAATCTGACCTCGAAAATCACCCTGAAAGACTAACCTGTGTTAAGTATTAATTATCAAATAATGCATAGAAATTTGATCAACAAAGGCAAGGCACTCTACAAAAAAATAATTAAGACACTTAGTTTATTTTCTCTTGACCTTAAAAGCGATGTCCTTTTGCTGTCCCACCAGAGGAGGTGCGGCGATTTCCAAAACTCCTTTCTTCACTTTGATTTTGACTTTTTGCATATACTTCCCAGACCAGGTATCAAACCATTGCAGCCAATATTTGCCTTTCTTAAGCCCCGGTACATTAAAAATAGTTTGGGTAGTGTCTGCCTGGTTAATTCGTCTTAACCAACCAAAACCCTGGTCTGTGGCAGCCAGCACAAAGATGTCTGACTGCTCATTCTCAATGTCAAGTGGTGCAAAAGCCACATTGGCAAAATCAATGTCTCTCGTAAAATCAGCAATATAACTCAGATGATCCCAATCCTGGTCAGAAAGGTGCCGATATTGCCACCAGACTGG
>JABDLW010000840.1 GCA_013001805.1 Saprospiraceae bacterium
AAGTGGGCTTTATGCATTGTATTACTTCATATTTGGGAAGTCACAACTTAAGGTTGCACGGAAGGAATTTAAACTGGATCCGAAGATCGTTCGGGAAATATCAGCAATTGGTTCGGTGACATTGGCGAGGCAAGGCACGATTAGTGTACTCTATATTGTTTTGAATAATGCGCTCTTTAGGTATGGTGGAGAAATAAGTATCTCGACCTGGGGTATAATAAATCGGGTCATGATGTTTGCAAATTTTCCGGTCATCGGTATCACACAAGGTTTCGTACCAATTGCTGGCTACAATTACGGCGCTAAATTATGGCAGCGTGTGCATGCTGTCATCAAGAATGCGGTTAAATATGGTACCATAATATCATTTGCGCTTTTTATTTTAATTATGATTTTCGCGGTCCAGCTGGTGAAAATCTTTACTGTCGATGCAGAAATGCTGGAACAAACGCCTTATGCACTACGCATTGTATTTTTGGCAACCCCACTCATTGCCATTCAATTAATTGGTTCAGCTTATTTTCAAGCCATTGGAAAAGCCCGACCAGCCCTATTTTTAGCATTGTCCAAGCAAGGTATTTTCCTGATTCCTCTAATTTTAATACTGCCATTATTTTTTGGGTTAAATGGGATCTGGATTTCGTTTCCCATGGCTGATTTAGCCACGGCAGGAATTAGTTTTATTTTCCTGAAAAGAGCGACTTCACCATCTAAATTACCTTTGGCCGCCAGTGTTGAAAAACCTGAGCTCATTCGCGAGGGGCACTCTACTTCTTAATAAATTTGATCACTGATATATTTTTAGTAGCATGTGCCTCCGGGGCTACTAAGAAATAGATTCCGGCATTTAATGTGCTGACATTTATTTCCTGGTTGACTTGAAACTCCACTAATTTTTGCAGACGTTTCCGACCAAATATATCGTATATCAGTACCTGATATCGTGGTTTTAGTCCGGAAATTAAAATGACATCTTGCGCCGGATTAGGGGCCAGCATGATTTTGGAAAAAACACTTTCAGAAAAGCTGGTCGCTTGATCGCTGGCTACCTCGTTGGAATACGCAGACTGGCAACTGCTTCCGGTCGCGTTGACGCGAAAATACATGGTGGTTGCAGAATCCTGCATCAATTTGTGACTAGTTATATTGGCCGGCAGGTCAACTAAATGTTCGTAAGTGGTACCATCGAGCGAAAACTCAACAGAGTAGCCGGTTTCATTTGCCGCCACATCAAGCCATTCCAATGTTAGGATTGAAAGTTCTTCGCTTGTAATGCTCAACTGCGCTGGCGCATCGGGGATGGTCGCTGAATTCAATCCCTGAATTCGCTGTGCATCATAAAGTGAGGGTGGCAATGGTTCCCGATTGGTAAATTCAATATATCCCGGATTGTGTCGGAAGGGACCGAAGCCACTCACCGCACCCCGGCATCCTATGGCATAATTTTGGCGCTTTGGCGGCTTCTGAATGATTATATCACGATTCCCGCTTGCACTGACATTCCAGGCGACACTGTGGACGGATCCCCATCCATGTCCCGTGCCGTAAGACCCCCGGTTATACAATCCCAGTACCCGGTTTGTTTCAGGAGAAGTAAATGTAACATTATCATAAAGTAGGCCCTGACTCCATCGCCGGTGGCCTTCCGAGGATGTTTGATCATGGGTAGCCTGACAATTGTGAAAAACAATGCCCGATGCCGAACTGGCTCCATTGGATACAAATGCATGACGGCCATAGGACGCCAGACACTGGCTAAATAAAATGTTGTTTGATTCCCGGTTCACTGCAAAATTGTATCGTCTCGATCCCTCAATAAGTGAATGGGGATTTAGCCCCTGACAGTTTTCGACCGTGACCCGGGTTGCCGTCGTCATATTGACGGCAGCATAGCTAAAATGTTCGGCTTTGACGTTTCTAACCCAACAATCCTCGACTCCAGCTAATCTGATCGCTGTCCAGGCATGGTCTTCCGCTATTGGACCCGCGGTTACAATTTTGATATGTAGATTTTCGATGCCGCATTCTCGGAGGATGTTTACATCATTCCATTGATAGATTTCGGCGCTGGCCAGATCACTATCAAAGTGGTCAAATATCGGCACATCAATCCTGATTTTATTTTGGACTGGAAAAATTTCTACAATTCTTCGATTATAGTACAGGTCAATTTCTCCTGGTGCCCAACCTTCGTCCTCAGCCGTGCCTCCATAGTCAATACTTTCCAGCCAGGCCTCCGTACTGGGATGCCGGATGATGATCTTGTCTCCCACTTCCAGCTGATTGATATCACCTACTTCCAAGGTCCGGCTTCCCACCGGCAGGAATTTGCTGGTCACATTGATGCGACTACCGGCAATTTCGTTTCTCCAGGAAGCCCCACTTAGGCCCCCAATAATAATAAGATCACGTTGATCCGGGATATTTCCCATTCCCAGTATCACCGTCTGTAAGGAGTCGCGATCTTCGGACAATGAACCCCGGAGCACAATACCCCCTGAAGGAATTTGCACTATTCCGTGAATTTCATAAGTGCCGGGCTCAAGTAATAATGCTCCGCGATGCCCCAAAGAATCTACCGGTAAGGCAGCAATCATGTCTATCGCTTCCTGGATGTGTTGCGTATTGTCACCGGGTAAGGGGCTAATGGTTGCCACTACCTTGACATCAGGCAGGGGTTCCCGTCCCAATTTGTATCCAACTTGACTAAAATCAGGTATGCGGTTGCCATCCGCATCACTGCGATATAGGAGGCAATTCGTTGAATCGGAAAAAACAATGGCTGAATATTCCTGCCCTTGTAATGTATAGAGCCATGTACTTAAAACAAAGACAAAGTAACATACCTTAAAGGGGCCATTCGTACGCGTAACAAGCCGAAAATTCATGCGGGTTAGATTAAAAATGGTTTTATTTCTAAGTACATCTGCTACCACTGCTCTTTTGTTGAATTAATTAAACAATACGTTAGGGTCAGATATTATCATGAATGATAAAACCATGGACCCGTCGCTGCTAAAATAATTCTAATTAATGCTTCAGGTATTTAATTAAACCAAAGGACTTGTATTTTGCAGTAACGGTGAAAAGTGAAAGACCTCAAAAATTTAGTCCGAATTATAAACGGTATTTAGAATTAATTATCCTTCACCGGTACGTTGGCATTTTTTTAGAGTTCAACGGTTTTTCCGGTTTTAAAAGATTTATCCGCAGCCAAGACAATTCTAAGACTATTTACGGCATCGTTTAAATGGTCTTGCAAGTCCACATTATTTTCGATGGCATTTAGTAAATACTCTTGTTCCAAATGGCAAAGTTCATCATGATTTGGCTCATCCCGCGTACTAAAAAATTCGTCTTTTTTTGCGAATTCCTTATTTTCATTTAGCGCTGCATGATGTAGTTTTATGCCACCGGTTTTCGAATGTCCTTCGATATCCTGGGAATCTTCCTTTCTTTCTCCGGTCTCATCAACTATGCTTACGGATCCCTTAGGGCCAATAACGTCTTTCACGAAGAACGCTGTTTCACTCATCATCGGTCCCCACCCAGCCTCATACCAACCCACTGAGCCATCATCGAAAGTCACTTGTAGTTGACCGTAATTGTACATGTCTTCCTTGACTTCGT
>JABDLW010000846.1 GCA_013001805.1 Saprospiraceae bacterium
GGGTAAGATCGCTGGTGTCCAGGTTGCTGCCGCTTCGGGAGAACCGGGTAAGGGAGCCGAGATCAGAATCCGGGGCGTCGGCACCCTCAATGATGCATCTCCACTTTACGTCGTGGATGGTATGCTATTGGACGATATTTCGTTTATCAATTTGCAGGATGTAGCCTCTGTCGAAGTTTTGAAAGATGCATCGGCAACGGCTATCTACGGATCGAGAGGAGCCAATGGTGTCATCATTATCAGCACAAAAAAAGGTGAAATCAGTGACAAAGCAACCGTCTCATTCTCTACTTATACAGGATGGCAACAGTTGGCAAAGAAGATCGAACTCACCAATGCCACTCAATATGCCACCCTGGCAAACGAACTGGCTATGAACGAACGCCGTATGCCAGTTTTTACCGATCCCTCTTCACTGGGAAACGGCATCGACTGGCAAGATCAATTATACCGCACCGCCCCCATTCAAAATCACTCCATTTCTATTCGTGGAGGTAACGAAGCCACTCGATACCAGGTCAGTTCCGATTATTTTAATCAAGATGGAATTCAGTTGGGCAGTAATTATCAACGATTTACTTTACGCATTAATAATGAATATACGGTGAGTCGACATGTAAATATTGGTCACAATATTGCCATGGTACGGGATTGGAATAATTTTTCACCGGATCAATCCGGCACCGCATATCGTGCCGATCCTACGATTGCACCCAAAGATGAAAACGGAAATTTTAATGACCTCAGTACCAATGCTTCGACCGGAAATCCCCTGGCTAGCATATTTTATGCAAATAATAAGAACCAAGGGTATCGTTTGGTTGGAAATGCATATGCTGATGTCAAACCCATTAAAAACTTGACTCTGAGAACAAATCTGGGATTAGACATTAATCAGAATCGAGGAAAAAACTTCACGCCGGTATTTTTTGTGTCGGCCACTCAACGCAATGAAGAAAGTGTACTCACCGCTTCCAGCAATCAAATCCAGAGTTGGTTGTGGGAAAATACTGCTACTTACTTTAAAGACTGGGAGGATCATCGTCTCACGGTATTAGGTGGAATGACCTCGCAGGTATATAACTCTGAATTCCTAAATGGTGTCGGCCGGAATCTAATTGGAAGCACAGAAGAGTTTCTCTATTTGCAAGCGGCACAAAGTGATGAACAATCGGCATCAAACGGTGCTTCACAGTGGGCGATGCTTTCCTATCTCTTTCGATTAAACTATGTTTATAAAGATAAATATCTGTTCACTGGATCTTTCAGGGCGGATGGATCATCCCGGTTTGGCTCAGAGAATCGATACGGATATTTTCCTTCTCTGGCATTGGGGTGGAATATCACTAATGAAGCATTTATGGCCAATCAGACTCTTTTAAGCAGACTAAAATTGCGGGCTAGTTGGGGCGTCATTGGCAATGACAAGATCGGTGCTTATCCGGGCAGGCCCCTGGTAAATAGCCCATTTTATTATGCCTTTGGACCAGACGAAAACCTCAACATTGGTGCTACCATTGAAGGCCTTCCTAATGCAACTATTCAGTGGGAAGAAACATCACAATTTAATGTGGGTTTTGAGTTTGGACTATTAAATAATCGTTTACTGGGTGAAATTGATTATTACAACCGTACTACCGACAAAATACTGATTGACCTGGCACTTCCTGGTCATTTTGGAATCCGGGACAACTTCCCTTTCGTCAATGCCGCCAAAGTGTCGAATAGTGGAATTGATCTAAAATTAGACTGGCAGGATAAAGTAGGTAAACTTAACTACACCTTGGGTATCGTTATGAGCACTGTAAAAAACGAAGTACAGGAATTGGGAGAAAATAAGTCAGAGCTTATCGGTGGGTCATTAAGTGGAGGAAAATTTGGGACACGCACAGTGCCCGGTTTGCCCATAGGCGCTTTTTATGGATATGAGGTCGATGGCGTCTTTCAAAATGAAGCCGAGATTTCAAGTAGTCCAACAGTTGGTGTAGAGGTGCCCGGTGATTTAAAATATGTAGATACTAATGGTGATGGAAATATTACAACCGCTGACCGAACCTTTCTCGGTAGTGCCATTCCGGATCTGATTTGGGGTGCAAGTTTAGGATTGGAATATGCCGGGATAGACGTGGCCCTTGATTTAAATGGACAACAGGGAAATTTAATCTACAACTCGAAAAAGCAGGCACGCTTTGGCACGTATAATTTTGAAAGATCATATTTGGACCGCTGGAATGGAGAAGGCACCAGTAATAGCGAACCCCTGGTCACGAATGGTGGCCATAACTACGAAGTATCGTATCGCTTTCTTGAAGATGGTAGTTTTATCCGTATCAGAAATATCAGTCTGGGTTATACTTTACCCCAGAATATACTATCAAAATTCAACGTCGAACAATTTCGAATATATGTCAGCGGAACCAATATTCTTACCAGCACTGATTATACAGGATATGCCGTAGAATTTGGCAGCAGCGATGTTCTCTCGGCTGGGATTGACCGGGGTGTCTATCCCATTGCAAAGACTTACAATGTGGGACTAAATGTCTCCTTCTAGACCGCAACAAATAAATCGATACAGGAAATGTACTAGAAAAGGGAAAAGAAAACGATTTGAGATCCTGTGAAATGAGAAGTGAATATTGTCAAAAAAATTGAATAATCATTCAAGCTCAAGAAATAAAAAATGAAATCAATATATCTAATTTTATCGCTACTGATTTTAAATGCTTGCTCAAAAGACTTTTTAGAGGAAAAACCACTTGGTCAACTAACCTCTGATAATTTCTTTTTAAATGAAGAGCATGCAATCCAGTCCTTAAACGCGACATATGAAATGCTTCGAGACTTTCGCATTCACGTGTTTGCTTATATCGCACTAACAGATATTATTTCGGATGACGCAGATAAAGGAAGTACTCCATCAGATGGTGCACCGGTATTAGTGGCTGACGAATTTACCTTGGATGCCGGCAGTTTAATTGTCGATGATACATGGCAGGGATACTATCGCGGGGTCAAACGGGCTAATTGGGTGATCGCCAGGGTACCGGAAATTGAAATGGACGCAACATTGCGTAATCGCATCGTCGGGGAGGCCAAATTTCTCCGCGCCTACTTTTATTTTAAAATGGTGCGATGGTGGGGTGAATTACCATTGGTTTTGACACCTCTAAATCGGGAAGATATTCAGATACAGCGGTCTCCGGTAGATGAGGTATACTCTGCGATTATTTCAGACTTAACCGATGCTGCAGCTGTTCTGCCTTTAAGATCTCAATATTCTAGTGCAGACCTTGGCCGGGCTACTAAAGGCGCAGCTGAGGGACTTTTAGCAAAAGTATACCTGACGCTTAAGGAATTTGATAAAGCGGCACAACTGGCCAATTCAGTGATTTCCAGTAGTGAATATACCCTGGCACCTAACTATGCAAAAATATGGAGCAAAGAAGGTGAAAACGGTCCGGAGTCTGTTTTCGAGGTGCAGGCCACTCCTGATATTAATGGTGGCTGGAGTCAATTCAGTCAAGTACAAAGCATTCGTCCGGCGAAAGGTTGGGGATTTAACCGGCCTAGTGATGATCTCGTGAGAGCCTATGAGCCTGGGGATCCAAGAAGAGAAGCTACGATCTTATATGTTGGTGAGGTGGTTCCCGACGGCTCATACATAGTGGAAGATAATCCTGAGATGTTTAATGAGCGTTACAACCAAAAAGCCTGGGTGCCGGATAGCGAGCGGGGTGCGGGAGGTGGAAGTCGTGAAGGTGGTGGTAATATCCGTCTCTTACGCTATGCCGATGTGCTATTAATCGCTGCTGAGGCATTAAACGAACTGGGGCAAGCCGATGCAGCGCTTATTTACGTGAATATGATACGAGACAGGGCACGCGGTACTTTACCCCCACAAATCCTTCGTCCGATCACCGTCACGGATCAAGCTCAATTGCGTCAGTTGATCTGGAAAGAACGACGTGTAGAGCTGGCTATGGAGCAACATCGCTGGTTTGACCTTTTGCGAACCGGCAGAGCTGCCGAAGTGATGCAGGCACACGGCAAAAACTTTATCGCCGGTAAACATGAATTGCTACCGATCCCACAATCAGAGATTGATTTAAGTGCCGGAGTAGTGAGTCAGAATCCGGGATATTAATTAAGTTGACGCAGTAGGCAAAAAGGCCCGGACTGTTACTCAGCCGGGCCTTTCATTTTTCTGGATATTAGCCAATTACTTACATAAATACTATTTTCTTTAAATACTCAGCACCCGCTTCCGCACTTTTTAGTGGAGTAGAATTATCATATCGCTCTTGCTCCAGGATGTAGTATTGCATACCATTATCCGCGGCAACTTTTAGAATCTTAGGATAATCAATCGAGCCTGTCCCCAGATCGCAGGAAGCACTATGGTCGTCGGCTGGTGCATCTTTCATTCGGTCCTTCACATGACAAAGTCTGAAACGATTGGGATACCGCTTCAGAAAATCAATAGGATCTGCCCCACCAGTTACTACCCAGTAGATGTCCATCTCGTGATCCACAAGATCAGGATCGGTGTTTTCCATGATAAAATCGTGAGGGATCATGCCAGAAAAGGCGACAAATGAATAGGCGTGATTGTGGTAGGCAAAACGGATTCCCGCATTTTTGCAGATTTCGCCACACTTATTAAATTTATCAGTCACACCCTTCCAGGCATCCATGCTTTTCTGAGGCCCAATATGGGGACAGATTAAGTGAGACATGCCGATTTCTGCGGCTTGATCCGCTTTTTCTTCAAAATTTTCATTGATATTGCAATGACTGGATATCATGGTCATGCCCAGGTCATCCAGGTACATCTTAAAATCCTTGTGCGGCATATTCCAGAACATGCCCTGATCACCTTCATAACCCTCTATTTGTTTATACCCAAAAGATGACACCTGCTTGAGAATTCCTTTTGGGTCCTTGGGCATTTCATCTCTTAAGGTATACAGTTGTATTCCGAAAGCATCTAAACTCGGTTTGACTCCGTTGGTTGCGGTCTCTGCCGTTTCTGTGGCAGCTGCACTTTTTTTCATTGTATTTCCGCAAGCCAGTTGTGGCCAGGCCATGGTTCCAGCGGTGATCACACTGGCTCGTTTTAGAAAAGCTCTTCTCTGGCTTTTGATTTCCCTTGATATCATAAAATGGTTTTTATTATTAGCGATAAAGATAAGAATTGTTGGCAATCGCTAATTCGTCCATGTGGTGATCACATAATCCAAGTTTTGCCCGTTTGGAGTCTCCGTTAACTTGTTTTTTTTAACCTCAATGTCCTATATTGGATCAGTCAATTGAACACTCATGGTACCCTCTCACATTCAGCAGCTCATATCAAACTTGCATTTTTACCTGGTCAGTGCATTTTCTGTCTTCTGTCTTTGTCCCGTATCAGCCCAAAGTGACACTGCACCAAATATTATTTTGATCATGGCTGATGACCTGGGATATGCCGGTATTGGGTGTTATGGTAATCAAACCATCAGCACCCCTCACTTAGATAAGTTGGCTGCAAGCGGATTATTGTTCACCGATTTTCATTCTAATGGGGCCGTCTGCACCCCTACGCGAGCGGCACTTCTAACCGGACGTTATCAACAGCGAGCGGGCCTGGAAGGAGTTATTTATGCTAAAGGTCCAACCCGGTCGACCGGACTCGATCCATCCGAAATTACTATTGCCCAACTTTTAAAGTCAAGCGGTTATGCAACCGGCATCTTTGGCAAATGGCACCTGGGCTATGAAAAGAAATTTAATCCAACTTATTACGGCTTTGATGAATTTTACGGCTATGTCAGCGGGAATATAGACTTTCATACACATTATGATGGGGCTGGTATTTACGACTGGTGGCATAATAAAGACACCATCAGGGAACGGGGCTATGTCACCGATCTGATCACTAAATACAGCGTCGAATTCATTCAAGATCACCGGGACCGGCCTTTTTTTCTATATATTCCGCACGAAGCACCGCACGTTCCTTTTCAAGGTCGCGACGATCCGGGATATAGGTATCCAAATATCCAGTTTAGCTACCATGGTCCGGTAAAAGATACCGTCAGGGCATATAGGGAAATGATTGAGGTGATGGATGAGGGAATCGGCCAAATTGTGGCAACACTAAAAGATTTGAATCTCGAAGAAAATACGATCATCATTTTTATCTCTGACAACGGTGCTGAGTCCTTCGGCCACAATGGTCATCTAAATGGTGCAAAGGGAAGTCTGCTGGAGGGTGGACACCGGGTGCCAGCAATTGTTAGTTGGAAAGGAAAAATAAGTCCCGGGATAAGCGATGCCACCACCATGAGTTTTGATTGGTTGCCAACTATTTTATCCTTATCAGGAACCAGCATTCCTGCCGATCGGCAATTGGATGGCATTAATTTAAGAGATCATTTGATCAATCGATCTCCCGTCATGGAACGTGATTTATTCTGGCGTTATCGAAAACAAAGCGCGGTCCGAAGGAATAGCTATAAACTTCTGATAAATGATGGGGATACGCTTTTATTCAATCTAAAAAATGACCCTTCTGAGCGACATAATTTAAGCGGAGTTCAACCTGCCATCACTACAGCACTTATG
>JABDLW010000852.1 GCA_013001805.1 Saprospiraceae bacterium
AAGTTTCATGGCTCCACCCAACATATTACCCCCTTCGTTACCCATGGTCATATAATAATATACATCCAGGGAATCCTGCATTTTCAAAAATTTCTCAGCCCGGTCTACCAGGTGTTGATTATCCCACCACATACTCGGGCTGATGCTAATATGTGAGTCAAAAAGTGCAGGCTCTTTCAACAAAGCATTGAGTGAAAAAATACCTCCAAAAGAGTGGCCCACCAGCAGTTTGTAATTATTAGTATTGTAGTCAGCATTTATCTTTGGAATTAATTCATCTTTTAAAAACTCCAACATCTTATCTGCTCCTCCTGCAGTAGGAAAACCCGTCATCGCTGATGTATCCTCCGTGATCACTGGAGTAAGGTCTTTGGTTCGGTCATCTGTATTGGGTATGCCCACAACCATCATATGGGGAATGATTCCCTGATTCCTTAAAAAGGAAACGATACCGGTGGTATGATGAAAGTGGCCTCCTCCATCCAGCAGATACATCACTGCCAGAGACTGCCCATTGGTATTATAGTCTTCCGGTAAATAAATGAGGTAAGGACGATCTTCATCTAGCACTTTCGAATAGATGGTATGACGCTCACCAAGATTAATGCTGTTTACCTCCTGGCCCCGCACGCTGGAAGTGATAAACAGAATAATTATGATGAATGTGTACAGAAAATTGATCGGATTTTTCATCTATAAGAATTTTAAATGTTTTCTTGGAAAACTTAAAAATGGATTTCCTGGCTAGCGTGATTTTTTGTAAAAGCAACTGTCCTGATATCGGCTCTGAGTTTAAATGTCATGACGTTCTTTTGGGACCCAAATAATTCCATAAGTAGATCATTGGTAATCATTGATTGATCGGGCCAGGGGTCATGCCCATCAATGTTTAAGGTAATCACATCCGCTGTGCGTAATAAACTCGCCACAGAAAAAGTAAGTCCTTTTGACTGACTCCATATAATTAAATGTGAATTTAAATAGTTACTAATTTGCTCCCGGTAAAGATTGATGTGTTTCTGATCTAGATTTGGTCTCGCTCCAAATGCATTTTGCAGGGCATCTTCAAAGTCATCATAAAAAATGCGCATTTTACCTGACCAGGATCGGTCAGCCCTGATTTCGATCTCGACGGTGGAGAGATATAATGGGTGGAAACTGGGGCTGAGTACCAGGAGAAAAAGAAGGAAAACCATACTGTAAAGATACTATAATCCATTAACGATTTTTCTTACGAAAATGTCATGTCGCAGCTAAAATAGTGTTTGGAACTATACCCAATTGACTTAAAAGCAAGGTTTCTGATGAATGATCTAAATAATGCACTGTTTCGCAGATACCCTGGAATCCTCCAAGGTAAAAATTGATATTCTGTGCCAGCAGGACATAGTGATCCTGGACTCTAAGTGATGTTTTCCAGTTTGCATGGGATTGTTTACCTTGGTGACACAATAAGATATAGGATATGAAATCTGTGTTCTTCCCTTCACTTGTTCTCCTAATGACCGTCACCATCGCTTTTACTCAACCAATTAAGATCGACTTTGATGCTTTACAGGAGACAAAACCCTGGCTTGAAACCGAGCAATGGGAACCGGTACCTGCAGTGGTGACGCCCGGAGTCTATACATCCGCACCTGATGATGCTATCATCCTGTTTGATGGCCAGGATTTGAATAGCTGGCACAAGCCTAAATACGGCTATGGTGCCAGGATGGACGAGGTTGAGTCCATTGTAAAATGGAAATTGGAGCACCCGGAGAATTCGGCACCGGAATGGACGGTAAAATCAGGAGCGTTAATTGTTAAACCCGGCGGTGGTGCCATTGAGACCAATCAGGCTTTTGGCGATTGTCAGCTACATATAGAGTGGCTGGCTCCGGAAGATCCCGGCAAAAAAGATCAGGGATATAGCAATAGTGGAGTTTTTCTAATGGGACTGTATGAGATACAAATTCTAAATTCTTATGAAAATAAAACCTATGCCAATGGTCAGGCAGGCTCCATGTATAAACAACATATTCCGTTAGTCAATGCCTCTCGGCCACCCGGCGAATGGCAAAGCTATGATATTGTTTTTATGGCCCCCAAATTTAATAACGATGGCAGCCTTCAGTCACCAGCCACCATCACCGCGTTTCACAATGGTGTTCTCATTCAAAATCATGCAATCTTAAAAGGACCCTGTGTCTATATTGGTGAGCCCTACTATTTTGCTCACCCGGAGAAGCTTCCACTGCTACTGCAGGATCATGGAGATAAAGTTAGATTCCGAAATATATGGATCCGGGAATTGTAAGTTGTCTCCGTTATTGTCCGTTCACCTAAATGAAACATCACTGGGACTTAATGACGATAAAAAAGCAATGAATTATTATTTTCGATATTTCCTATTAAAAAGAGCGTATTTATTTTGTAACAGCGACGAAGACTTTTGAATTTAATTGAATTACTTTTGTTTGGTGTATTATTTAGCGCTCTGGGTGCGACCGCACCGGGCCTGATTAATCTGTCTGTGGCAGAACGAACCCTGACCAGAGGTGTCCGGCCGGGAATGATGGTAGCTACGGGAGCGGCACTGACACAACTTATTTATACTTTTATTGCCGTTTATTTTATTGATGTGATTATTAAAAATGAAATAATTACTGAATCAATAAACTGGGCGGCATGTGTCATTTTTCTGGGTTTAGGTGTTTTCTATTTTTTTAAGACAGCAGCCACGGTAAAACCTTCGAAAAGCGCTAGCGACAGGAAGCACTTTGGCTATGGATTAGTCATTGCCGGCATGAATATGTTGATCATTCCCACCTGGATCTTCATCGCCATTTGGTTGAAGAGCAATGGTTTTGATTTTATAGCTATCCGTGAAATCATATTTATTTCTCTGGGTTCAGGAATTGGAGCTCTGCTCGTCTTTGTAGGCTATGTACGGCTGAGCCGGTATATTCTTGATCAAAAGTCCAATG
>JABDLW010000854.1 GCA_013001805.1 Saprospiraceae bacterium
CTTCTATATATGGTGAGAATGTCGGTCAAATACTCAATTTGGTAGCTGCTGAAGCAGCACCGAGCCGGCAGGGAGTTCTAGATATCTTACAGGAAAAACCTGCTCATATTTTATCGGAATTGCCTTATTTGAAAATGCCAGCACATCACGATGTCAGATCCAAAGATATCAACATAAAGAGGCTCGGAGCCATGCTTTACCATGCTCATAACATTGAGACAAAAGATTTTGACGAATTGCTCCTTCTGAAAGGAATGGGACCACGAACACTGCAGTCGCTGGCCCTGGTAAGTGAAGTGATATTTGGAACTGCTACGCGGTTTTCGGATCCAGCCAGATTTTCATTTGCCCATGGTGGGAAGGATGGCCATCCATTTCCTGTCCCATTGAATACGTACGATCAAACCATCGACTTTCTTGACCGGATAGTCTCTAAGTCGGGGCTGGACAGGTCTGAGAAGATTTCTGCAGCAAGAAAATTACATGAAATGTCACGGCGAGGAGAACAAGATTTTATCGGGGATGAGGGCAAGTTTGCTGAAGTTGTGGAACTACAACGTAAAGAAGCAATGCGGCATGGCGGAAGGACCGTCTTCGATGACGTAAAAAGAGCTGATCGGGACAGATCAGCTCAAAACAATCAATTGGAGCTATTTTAGATTTCTGCCCAAAAGCAGATTATGAGCAAAAAAAAGACCAGATCCTCTTCAGGGGAACTGGTCCGTACTGTTTCTTTAGTATCGAGATAACTTTACTTTAAGATCGAGCACTACAGGTTTAAAATCTCAGCATGAGGTTTTCAGCTCGAAAGATATGCTTTCCTGCTTGACTTAACAAACAAAGCTGTCTTTATTTTGTGATGATCTTAAATAATGAACCCCTTTTCACCACTTGATCCAGGGCAATTCCGTTAATCACCGCATGCTCATTGAGATCAGCATCTGAAATGCGTAATCCCTTGAGCAAATTTTCCAGGCTCTCATCTCTTGCCGCAGTTTTGATCACTATCCGATTGGGCTTTTTGTTGATTTTGGCCTGATCATTTAAAACCGTAAAGTTCCGCATGGTCTGATTGAAAAACTGAACATTACCATCAAAGTTTGCTAATTCTGACAACCCGTGAAAAGTGAAGATTAGGTTCTTATAACTTATGAAGTATGATAATATTCTAATTTTTTGCCCGGTTTGTTCATTGGTCTGATCTGCCACCTGGGCCACTACGGGCATTCCATTTAGATTCTGGTTCTTCCGCTCAATCATTTGTAGATTATACTGGCGTAAAGTACTATCGGCAGCCGCGGTTGGTGATTTTGCATCGGTTAGTGTAAGCATCATAAGTGCAGAACCATCTGCTGGTGCCATCTGCACCTGGGATGGAGTATTCACTGTTTTCCATCCGGTTGGAATCGGAAATTGAAATCTCAAGTCCGGATGATAAAATCGATTGTTCTCCACATAACCTTGTTTAGGATCCTCTCCATAGATCATACCATCGATCATTCGAAGATACCGGTCGCGATTTACCTCCAGAGTACTGGCATCGATATTCTTTTGTGCCTTGTCGGCAAGTTGACCCACTCTTTTGAAACGATCATAAGGATCCGGATGAGTAGAAAGAAAAGTGGGAAGGGTTTCTGATTCGGTCCCCACCCGCATTTGATTCAACGTGTTGAAGAAATTAGCCATATGGTGCGCATCATATCCGATCTGGGTTGAATATTCTACCCCTAATTCATCAGATTGAGACTCATTATCTCTACTGTATTTTAGAAAGAGAAGCTGCATGCCTTGCTGCGCTTCATTCGCAAAATTTCTAAAGGCGGGAGATACTACCAAACCACCGATAAACAGAATCTGGGCTATAGTCGCTTTTGTTTGCTGCTTAGCCGAGTGTCTCGCAGTAACATGCCCGATTTCATGGCCCAGGACGCCGGCAAACTCCGCTTCGTTATTAAAATGAGCAAGAATTCCTCTGGTAAAATATATGAATCCCCCTGGGACCGCAAAGGCATTCACTACCGGTGAATCCAGGATTTTGAACTCGTACGGTAGGTTCGGTCGGTGCGAAATTTTTGCCATTTCCATACCTTTCTCGTTGATAAACTTTTGTAGCTCATCGTTTTCGAACAACCCATACATGGCTACGATACTCGGATCTGATTGTTTTCCAAGCGCAATTTCCTGAGCTTCCGACATAAACATCACTTCCTTCTTTCCGGTGACGGGATTAACCGAGCATGCATTGATGAGTAGCAAGAAAATAAGCAATAAAGTCACCCGTAGAAATGAGAAGGCCTTATCAAAGTACATATTTCAATTTTTATCTTAAACGTCTTACCCTTTCGAGTAAGTTCGATGCTTCCGTTTTAATTTTCTTAAGAAATTCCTTGTGAAGAAAAATAACTTTCGGTACGGACTTTGCCACAGCTAATATATATAACCCAGGGGACTCAATTCTTATTGATCTCCCTGATATTTGTCGACATCATTAATCGTACATGAATTTCTACACTAATCCTCTTCGAATTGCCTGGGTCCTTTGCCTTACTCTAATTGCGGTAAACTTTTCGCTGGTCTTTTCTCCTCCCTCAGTTTTAATAGAAATAACGCAGGAGGATGGCATTATTGAAAATGGAAGTGCAATTTTTCTTCTAGTTGCCGCGATCGTTTTTTTTGTGGCGTATGTCAAATCTAAAACAATAAGAACGCATGGTGAAGAAAAGCGAGGTCGAAATCTGTTTTTCCTATTGCTTGGCTTATTCTTTTTTGTCTGCATGGGTGAAGAAATCAGTTGGGGCCAACGCATTTTTAATGTCGAGACACCTGATATACTAGTAAACTTGAACTATCAGGAAGAAATCAACCTCCACAACTTTCGAATATTTGAAGGTAAAAATCCGGATGGAAGTCAAAAAGGTGGACTATCTGCAGTTTTTACCAGTCATCGAATTTTTTATATGCTGATCCTTGCGTGGACGTTGCTTATTCCAGTGACCTATAAATTCGTGCCAAAAATTCGTCAATTTCTCCTTCGAATTCATTTTCCAGTGCACCCAATCAAGATCGGCATCCTGGCGTTGAGCATACTGATTTTTGCCAGGCTTCTTAAAGTCGTTATGCAAAATCCTTCGGAAGATTTTAACCATGGGATCGTTGAGATTGCTGAATTGAACCTTGCGGTAGTCATTGCCTATGCCGGATTTTACTGGCTTTGGCACACAGTTCGGCAGGGTAGGGAAGAAAAGGCCGAAATAACCTTCGATGCGTGATTAGCTATTTAGTTTTCCTCAAAACCTTTCCATCCATGCCACCTTTATATACACCCTTCTCCACGACCATTTGACCATTAAGAATTACATATTCTATTCCCTCAGGATATTGATGGGGTTCCGTAAAAGTTGCCTTATCCTTAATTGTTTGTGGGTCGAAAATCACCAAATCTGCCCAAAAATTATCTTTGATCAAACCACGATCCGTCAGACCCAAGGTTTCCGCCGGTAAAGCAGTCATTTTCCTGACTGCATCTGTAAGCTGCAAGACACCCAACTCTCTACTGTAATATCCCAAAACCCGGGGAAATGTACCGTAAGCTCTGGGATGTGGATGACCATCACCAAATTGGGTAATCCGGCCGTCGGATGCAATCATTGTCATAGGATGTCGCATTATTCGCACCACATCCGAACTGTCAATTACGTGATAGATGCAGTTGGCACCCCTATGTAATTGAATCTCGATAATCATATCCGCTCCATTTTCAATGTTGGGATCCATTCCCTCGTTCACCACCAGGTCATGCAGTGTCTTTCCGGCAAATTCCGGTTTCCAGTTAATTTTCGAAAATTGAATGCGGCGCAGATCGTTGCCACCACGATCGTTAATCAGATTGTAAATTATCCCCGCTCTGATACTATCTCGCAAGTCAGGATCCTGACAACGTTCGGTAAACTTCAGTTGGCCACCCTCCAGGGCCCAGGAGGGAATTACTATTGAAATCCCGGTGTGACTTGCCGTATAAGGATATTGATCCATACGGACATCCAGTCCTTCCTCACGAGCCCGGTCGACTAGCTGCAATGTTTGTTGACTTGCTCCCCACATTGGCTGACCAATCGCCTTATGATGTGTCAGCACCACTAGCATGCCGGTGGCTCTTGCGATGTCAATAGCCTCTTTTACTCCTTCAAGAAGTTTTAAACCTTCTTCGCGAAGATGCGAAGTATAGATACCTCCATATTTAGCGGCAATTTTCGATACTCTTATGACTTCATCCGTATTGGCGAAAGCACCGGGTATGTACTTGAGACCGGTACTGATCCCAAAAGCACCTTCTCGCATGGCGTTATCCACCAACACTTCCATTTCGCGTAGTTCCTCTCCGGAAGGTTCTCTGTTGACCAAACCCATCACATGATTACGTATGGTATTGTGACCAATCAGGTAGGCCACATTAATCCCTATTCCCCGCTGCTCCAGAGTATCCATATGTCTTCCCAGTGGAAAAGGCGAACCTCCATCGGGACCACCAAGCGCAGTGGTAACACCCTGCATAATGTGACTTTTTGCATCGGGATATAAAGTAATAGGCTCGATATGGGCATGCAGGTCTATGAATCCCGGCGCAACGGCCCGGCCGGAGGCCGAAATAACCTTTTTAGCTCGGCCTTTGGCACGCCTTCCCACATACTTAATACGTTGATCCCTAATTCCAATTTGTCCCGGGAAAGGATCTGACCCGCTACCATCAATAATCTGGGCATCTTTGATTTTGAGGTCATAGCTAATGGTGCAGGAAAAGCTAATTGTTGAAAGACATAGAAGGAAGTAGCACAGAAGTTTCATATGAAATATTTCAATGGGATTGCTGTCGAGATAAAGAGTTTATTTACACCATTATTGAACTTTAGGAAGTACAGCAGCGTAAGATAAGAATGATTGTAGCAATTGGTGGAGTCAGTCGATCAGGAAAATCAACGTTAGCTGAGCACATCGCTGCGAAAATCCCCTCGGATTCAATCATCATTGCTATGGATAAGTATGTAGTTTCCAAACAGGCCCTACCCCGGATCAGAGACAGAATAGATTGGGAATCACCCAGATCGATCGACTGGAATGCGCTGTATCGTGCCATTGTAGAAGCTGAATTAGGCCATCATGTAGTGATCGTAGAGGGGTTTCTGGTTTATCGCAATCCAAAGATTTATGATCTCTTCGACTTGTGCTTCGTCATTGAAGTCGATTTTCCAACATTCTATCACAGACGTTTGCAAGATGACCGTTGGAAAGATTTGGAGCCAGGTGACGAACCAGCTTGGTATATCAATCACGTTTGGGAAAGCTACCACCGGTTTGCCGTGCCAGACCAGGGACCTCCCATTATTGTCATTAGACAGGGTAGCGAGTCGGAGATGGGGGATAGAGTTATGAATGAGATCATGAAGAATGACGATCTGAGTTGATTATCTTATTTTTGTGGCAATTTTATTCACCAGGAGATAGCTATGAGTAAATTAGGAAGAGTTTTGGTGGCCATGAGTGGTGGCATTGATAGCACCGTTGCAGCCATGATGTTACATGAAGAGGGCTATGAAGTCGTAGGTATTACGATGAAGACGTGGGATTATGCTAGTTCAGGAGGATCAAAGAAAGAGACGGGATGTTGCAGCTTAGAATCCATAAATGATGCCAGGGAAGTGGCAGTGAAAATGGGCTTTCATCACTTTATCATTGACATCAGAGAAGAATTTGGGGATTTTGTGATTGACAATTTTGTTGATGAATACATCGCTGGCCGCACTCCCAATCCCTGTGTGTTATGTAATACACATATCAAGTGGAGAGCCTTGCTTAAGAGAGCTGATGCGATGGATTGTGAGTTTATTGCAACGGGACATTATGCTTTAATCGGCGAAGAGGGTGGCAGGCGATATATTAAAAAGGCTAAAGATGCGTCAAAAGACCAATCCTATGTATTGTGGGGCCTGGATCAGGATTGTTTGTACCGAACGATGTACCCTCTGGGAAAGTATTTGAAGAGCGAAATCAGACAGCTTGCCTTTGATTGGGGTTACGAGGAATTATCTAAGAAACCTGAGAGTTATGAGATCTGTTTCGTCCCGGATAATGATTACCGTGGTTTTTTGAAACGCCGGCTTCCTGAGTTAGAGCAGCAAGTGTCCGGTGGTGTATTTGTCAACTCGGATGGCGATGTGCTGGGTGAACATGAGGGTTATCCCTTCTTCACAATCGGCCAACGACGCGGATTGGGAAGAGCTTTCGGGGAACCCATGTATGTATCTGAAATCAGGCCTGAATCAAATACTGTGGTTCTCGGCCCGGTTGAAGGTTTGGTACGCAGTGCGATGAGCGTCTATAAAATCAATGCCATGAAATACGAAGTAATCCCCGATGGGATGGAAGTAGTCACCAAAGTGCGATACGGTGATAGTGGGACTTTGAGTGAGGTATTTCAAACAAACAATAATAAAGTAGATGTAAAGTTCTATGCAGGTGTAAAAGGTGTTGCTCCAGGCCAAAGTGCTGTCTTTTTTGACGGTGACGATCTTATTGGAGGAGGCATCATATATAATTCACAGATTTGATTATGCATCGCATTTTACCTGTTCTTTTGGCTTTCATGGGCTGCACCGCTGAAAACCTTGACCCCTTCGATCTGGCAGGCTATGGATACGAATATTATCCCTTGGAGATTGGCAAGTACCGAATTTACCGTATTGACTCTATTCAATTTGATCTGGGTGAAGGAAATCTTCCGACACGAGACTCTTCTACATTTTATCTGAGAGAGGATTTTGTGGAGGAGGTCAGTAATTTAGGGCGAGATGGAGAAAACCTCGTGAGAATTGAACGGTATCGGTCAGAAAGTTTGGATGGACCCTGGAGTATTTTTGATGTAATCACTCGAAGTCGTACGACAAACCAAGCCTACTCGTCTGAAAATAATGTCCAGCTGATCAATTTGGTCTTCCCGGTGAAAACCGGCATACGCTGGGATGGCGACGCCTTTGTCAAAGATCGTCTTGTGGTGTTTGTTCAAGGGGAATCTTTAGAAATGTATAAAGAGTGGGAGTTTGAGATACTAAGCAGTGGTGTATCCGAGAAAGTTGGCGAAAACACCTATCCGGACGTTGTCACGGTACAGCAGGCAGACAGTGATAATCCCATCGAAAAAAGGTATTCGATAGAAAAATATGCAAAAGATGTTGGGCTCATATTCCGGGAAAGGGAGATTGTGGATTCCTATTGTAAGCAACTGGGAGTGTTAGACCAATGTATTGGAAAAGAGTGGATCGAAAAAGCAGGTCGTGGATTTTTTACGCGGGAAAT
>JABDLW010000746.1 GCA_013001805.1 Saprospiraceae bacterium
ATGCAGGTTTACTCGACTAAAATTACATTTATTTTATTTAGTGCCGATATTTTCGTCATTTTATAGACGAAAAAATAGACTTTTTTAAACATTGTGCTTAACTTGGCTGAACAGAACAAAATCAAATGATTGCGGAAAACAGAATTTCAGAATTACTCTTAAAGGCGGCTTTTAATGTGCACAAGAACGTAGGCCCGGGATTAATGACTGGTAGTTATATCCCTTGTTTAGCTTACGAAATCAGAAAATCAGGTTTGACGGTAGAATGTCATAAAAAAATGCCGCTGGTTTATGGTGACCTGAAGGTAAATGTTGGCTACGCGGTGGATCTCCTGGTAGAAAAGCGGGTGTTGGTCAATATCAAAAACTGTGAAAAATTTTCTGACCTCGACATGGCCAAGATGCAGACTTACCTAAAACTTTCCGGATGTAAAATGGGTTATCTGATCAATTTTAATGTGCCCACCCTGAAGACAGGCATTCGTAGAGTACTTTTCAGTCACATCTATAAAAGTGATGCTGTACGGACAGCGAGCTGAAGACTTAAAATAAGGACAATATGTTAGCAGAGAATTTAAAGTATTTGCGAAAGAAATTTAAGATATCACAGCAACAGCTGGCGGATCTGCTTGATGCACCCAGGACTACACTGGGCGATTATGAAAGGGGCCATACGGAACCGAATCTCGACATGTTGATTCGCATGGCACGCCAATTTGCTGTTTCCATTGACAGCCTGGTTACACGAAAACTCTGGTTGGAAGAATTGGAAGTGGTTAGTGATGCTGATTTTAAGGTCCTGGCAATAACTGTGGACAGCGAAAACAGGCAGAATATTGAATTTGTGTCTGCCAAGGCCCAGGCAGGATACCTCCAGGGATTTCAAGATCCCGAATATATTCAGGAATTACCGAAGCTCTATTTTCCTAACATCCCTGAAGGTTCTTATCGTGCTTTTGAGATTCATGGTGATTCCATGTTGCCACTAATGTCGGGTTCCGTAGTTATTTGCAACTATATCGAACGTCTGGAGGAGATCAAGAATGAGCGCACATATGTGATTGCAACTCATCTCGATGGCATCGTCTATAAAAGGGTTTTACTAAATCCCGATAGTCAGTCCCTGACAGCAATGTCTGACAATCCTTCCTATCCTCCTTATAGAATTCCATTTCGTGATATCGCTGAGATCTGGCAATATTATGCGCACATGAGTTTTAATGATACCAAAGCCAATCAGGAAAATGTACTTGACCACAAAATCTCAGAGATACAGGAAACAGTCAATTATCTAAAGAAAAGAATGCAGTAATTCTTATCGACGGGACCATCCGGTGAGAAAGGTAGTTTTGCGATTGAGCTATTCCAGTTTCGTTGGGATTAATTTGTCTTGGTTTCACTCATACGTTTATTGATCTCCGATCTAAATAATTTCTTTTTATCTGAGTCACTCGGTACCTGGTCAATGACATCCAGTGCCTTATGAAAATCACCCGTTTGTGTGTAGCAATATGCCAAATTAAAAAGGGCATCCTCAAATCTTGAATTAATTCTCAGTGCCTCATCAAGCCATAATATCGCAGACTCGTAGTCCCTACCATCAATTTCGACCGTGGCCAGATTATTCAGGACATGAAAATTATATGGCGCGATCTTATGTGCTTTTAAGAACCATTGTCTAGCCTGTTCTTTTTCATTCAGATTGTAATAAGCCACGCCGGTATAGAAACTGATAGGAACTGAAGATGGGTCCAGGTGATGCCAAGTGTTTTCGGCATTTTCTGTCAGGCTTATCACACGATCCCAGTCCTCTGCAACTCGCGCCTGCAGTAATTTCTTTGTGAAAGATTCTCCCTTATAACGACCATAACCTGAGATCAAATTGAATACGAGACCTGCTGCAATGAGCAGCCAAAGTGATTTTAGCACAACCGGAGCCACTTTGATTTGCGAATTCTTCCGGTTATGACTCTGCGCAATGGCAAGATACATGGCAAGGAGCAAAACAAACTCGGGCCGTTCTTTCGGAAAATCAATAAAAGAAATCAACATAAAGCCTAATATCCCGGCACCCAACATAGAGGCAATCCAGGGGTGTTGCTTTCGCGTCTGGTATAGAAGAAATACGGCGTGGAAAAAAAGTGATAGATACAATAGCAGCCCCAGCACTCCTAATTCGGCAAAGATTTCAAGAAAATCGTTGTGGGCGCGAGTAAAAAAGACGTTTTGATCTTGCATGCGATAGCTGCCTTCAACGTTGTTCCCGGGGAATTGAATTTTCCAATTACCTCCACCGACACCAAGCAGCCAGTGATCGGCAATGAGTGGCTTGGTTTTTAACCATACTAATTGCCTTTCCGTGGCGGTCTGAGATTTGAAATAGTCGCCAATATTCAATCGATCCTTCAGATCCGGAATCTGGGCTAAGAGGACCACTCCAACTACAGTAAGCACAAGGGGGAGCCATAGCTGTTTCCATGAAATTCGACCGATCTGCCGAATCCTTACATAAAATGCCGGGATTAAAATCATGGCGAGAACGATGAGACAGAGATACACCGTTCGGCTTTGTAATATGAGAATGACCAAAATCTGCCAAAACAAAATGAAGAGGATCAGCCATGATTTCTCCTCTTGAAGGGCCAACATGTTTAATGGTAAAAGCAGAAATATGAATGCTGATATCAAGGATTTATGACCAAATAACGTCTGAAGCTGGTACAAAGAATCATTCGAAAAACCAGAAGTGCTGCCGATTTCAATTAATCGGAAAGACACAATTGCGAGGACCAAGCATGTCGAGATCAAACTGATTGCAGCAATGTATCTGGTTGCTTCCTTTCGATTATGCGAAATCAAAGTGGTTAGAACTACATAAGATGCACCAGCTAAAAGCCACTTCTGAGCACTAAACAGTGCTTCTGATTTTTCTTTGGCCCAGATGATTGATAAGAAGTTGAGTAGGATGAATGTGCCAAATATGAAACTCATATGGGATATGCCACTTTGCTTCGATTCCCAGCTGGTTCGATTAAGCGACAGATATAAAATTCCCAGCAAGATGAGGAACGAGGCCGCTAAAAACCGGCTATTGAGATAATAATCAAGTAGTTGGTCACTGTACAGGAAACAACTTATGATAAAAAAAACGATGATGAATCCTCGCTCAGCAAAAGACATGATATATCAAGTAAGTGGCCGGCTGGCAAATTACTAAGAATTTGACATACTCCGTTCTGATATCAATTTATTACAGGTAATCGATGGATTGGGTAAGAAATTAAGTCACAGCATTTTGAATCAGGAAGAATCCTGCGGTTAAACAGTGGATGTTATACCTTAAGGAGTATTATCCGCGGGATTAAGGTTTGCCATTGTTTTAGTCCAGTTTTCAAAAGAATTTTGCTTACTTTGCAGCAAATCTATAAACAAACCTTTTAAGATGAATTCGAAGCATTTATTTCTAGGTCTGATCGTGGCGATTCTGGCTATGCCGGCCTGTGTAAGTAAGAAAAAATTTACTGCCTTAGAAGAGGAGAAAGCCAATCTTTCAACTTCCCTTGCAAATTTGGAAAAGAAGGTCGATATGATCGAAGCGGATAAGAATACCTTAGCTGCAGAAAAAGAAGAATTGACCAAGAAAGTTGGAATGGTGGAAAGTCAGTTGATGCAGACAGAGGAGAAAGTAGCTGCGGTAAATAAGTCAGTTGAGGACAAGCAATCGCAAATCAATGTATTGCGTGATGAAATCACCAACGCATTTTCAGATGTGGAAAAAGCTGTCTCCGAAAGCGGACAAAGAATCACCGAGCTGGAAGATATGCTATATCTGGATTTGGAGAACCCGATTAATTTTGCCACCGGATCGTCACGTTTGAATAAGGAAGATGATGAAACACTTCAGACCTTGGCAGACATGCTAAAGAAAAGTCCCAACCTCAATTTGATTATTGAAGGCCACACAGACGATCGCCCAATAAACACCGCCAGATATCAGGATAACTGGGATTTGAGTGTAGCCCGATCAGTCGCCATTGTAAGAAAACTAATTGATATGGGTGTCAATCCAAAACAATTGACAGCCGCTGGTAAAGGTGAGTACCATCCAACTGTGACGGATGATCCAACCTCAAATGAGACACGTGCAGCAAATAGAAGATCTGAGGTGATCATAGTACCACAGATTGGAAAACTTTATCAAATGCATAAAGAAAAAGGATCATAACGGATACGAAAGAGATTAATCCGTAGATAATGAGTTCAGGGCCGATGCTATTTGTATCGGCTCTTTTTTTAACCCGGATCTAATGACTGTCTTTGCACCATATATTACAATGCCTTAACTCCGAAGTCCAGATAGGC
>JABDLW010000903.1 GCA_013001805.1 Saprospiraceae bacterium
CAGGTGGCAAAACTCCTGAGCAAGTGCAAGAAAATTTAGCAGTTTCAGAGCTTGATTTTATTCCTTATGAAATGTTCAGGAAATAGGGGTTTAAACCTTGTATCGGTACGACTGACATACAATAGATTGAATCGCTTTGTTAAAATCAAATACAGGGTACCTCTATTTACCTCTGAATGTGTAATTTATTGCGATTATATCTGTCCAGGTGGTCTATGTATTTCTAAGCAACAACATTCTCGGATTTAAAGTGTGCAGCCGTAAATAAGTTTTTGATTGCATTAAGATTTTTCAAAGGAAGGAAAGACTTTTGCTTTGGTTATTGAGATTGATTGCTAATTTGCAGTTTGAAATTTGATGAATTCCTAACAATAAACTTAAAATCAAGGGCTATGCTAAATCTTATGTTTCTTTTTGTTCACTTAATTGGAGTTATTGATCTTCCTCAAACGCTCTTATCGCCCGATCTGGGAATTAGCGGAGCCATTCCAAATCCTATATCGGTTGACGAAGGTGCCGTAATTCAAGCTGAAAAATCCAGATTTAAAGCTATGGTGGAAAAGGACTTTGATGCGTTAGATAAAGTAATCCACAATGATTTGGTCTACATCCATTCGAATGGAAGTATTGACACAAAAGATTCGTTCATCGCGCCTCTTAAAGACGGGAGTCGATCTTATGATGATATTACCATCGATGATCCCAAGGTAAGAGTGTATGGAGAGGTGGGAATTATCAATGCAACCTGCACCTATCATCGCACCACACCGGAGGGCCGGGCTAATAACCTGACTTTGCTCTATACCTCTGTATATGCTCATGTCGATGATCGCTGGCAACATGTTTCCTGGCAATCTTTTAAGGTGGTGGAATAGGCTAAGACGCATTCAGGCCTTTGCAAAGATGAGGGCATTAATAGCTAACCTGTGTGTTTCTGAAAAACGCCAGAGAATAACTTCGGAGGTTCTTGCAGGCCTCTTGCCCAATGCGTTTGTGATTGATATGGTACCCAGTGGCTTCGACCTGGCGCCTACAGACAAAATAGTATTTTTGAGATGATCTTTAATATATTACCGGGAATAGCCGACATTTACATTCCACGGTTTTCTTTTGGTGGAACCTGCTTGATCTCGGAAATATGGTGAATTTTAATCCTAATCAACACACCAAATCGAAACCTTGAAATGTGCAGAAGCTGAGTATTTATTGAGCATTACCGAGTATTAAACCGATTAATGTCGTTCTAAAAGTTAAAAGCATACCATGTTGAAACAAATATTGAGTATTAGCCTATATATGATCGCCGTGACCGGGATGAGCAGTCAGCATCTCGAAAAAGTTGCCTGGTCGGAACCGGGAAAAGACGCGGATGAAGTAGTCGTCATGTTTATGGCCGACATGAATATTCAGAACCGAGTGGATCCTGCTTCCGGATTTCGCTATCTTATGACAACCTTGCAAGATGCCGACGTACGTTTCTGTAACCTGGAAGGCCCTTTTGCTGGCACCAGTGATGATCCCAATGTATATGACATTCCCCATAAGCCAGCCTGGACGCATTCAGACCCTAGTATGGTAAAGGGACTAGTAGCGGCTGGTTTTGACGTAGTGGGTGTGGCCAATAACGTTACCTTCCCATCCGCTGCGCTGCTGCGAAGTTTGCAGGTTTTGGACCAGGAAAAAATACAGCATACTGGAGGAGGGAAAAATAAAATGGAAGCGACTAAACCTGTCTTTATCGAGAGAAAAGGGACCCGGATTGCCTTCGTGCAGTATGCGTGTACTGTTTTTCCGTATGATCATGCGGCCTCGGCCTCGCAACCTGGTATTGCCGAAGTGAAAATTTCGACTTCATATCTGCCGCCACCAAATCTGGATAAACCCGGTCAGCCACCGCTGGTTCTGACGCAGATTGATCCGGCATCACTGCAGGAAATGCAAGAAAACATAAAGAATGCCAAGGAAAATGCGGATGTGGTCATAGCCTCCTATCATTGGGGTGTTTCCAATGAACTTGAACCTCATCCTTATCAACGCGAAGTTGCCCGGGCGGCTATTGATGCAGGAGCTGATATGATATTTGGTCATGGTGCTCACAAACTGCAAACGATCGAAACCTGGCAGGAAAAACCCATTTTTTATTGTGCGGGAAATGCAGTGTTTGACTGGTGGAAGATTCGCAGCGGACTCGATGGACTGTTGGTGAGAATGGTAATTCAAGCCAAGGAGGTTAAGCAAATTTCATTTGTACCATTGCAACGAGACGATGCTAATGATCCCAGGTTATACAGTGTAGCAAGTGGTACCGGCCAAAAACTTTTTGACAAAGTGGCTAGTAGCACGGATGTCGATCGAGCGCGATTGATTATTAAAAATCAGGAAGCAGAAGTATACCATAGAGACAGGCAGGAAGAAGTACCGGTATTAAAATTAGCCTGGGAAACCTCTGGTTTTGCTAAACCAGAAAGTGCAGTGTATGATGCCAGACGTGATTTTATCTATGTTGGCAATATTAATGGCGACTCACAAAAGGATGCATTTGACGGAGATGGATTTATTTCGCGGGTTCATCCGGATGGGAAAATAGAGCAATTAAAATGGGTCACTGGATTAAATGATCCAAAAGGCATGGATCTCAACGAAGATATACTTTGGGTAAATGATATAAATCAAGTAGTTAAAATCGATGTATCTACCGGTGAGATTTTAAAGAGGTATGATATACCTCAAGCAGTATTTCTCAATGATATTTCAGTTTCTCCCGATGGTATGGTGTTTTCGAATGACGCAGATGGTCATCAAACCTACTGGTTACAAGGTGATAGCTTTACGATTTTCTCGGCGGATGTTACCCAAGGCAGACCCAACGGGATTTGGGCTGAAAACGACCGGTTACTAATTGCCACTTCCAATTCGCATCAATTATTATCTGTGGACCGGGGTGATCGCAAACCCACATTATTGGCAAATACAATCGGACGAGGTGATGGCATTGAAGGCCTGGGGCATGGTGACTACTTTGTGTCTGATTATTCTGGTCGTATTTTTTATTTTTCTCCCATGCAATACCTTTACACCTTAGTTGATCTTCGAGATGAACACCCAACTGCCGACTTTGAATTTATCTCTAGCAAAAATCAACTAATAGTGCCTACCCACAAAGGGAATACATTAATGGGTTATGATGTGCAGTGGTCGGAGAACTATGGAGCAAATAAAGTGCATTAATTAGTTTTGCTGTTTTCATTGAGGTATGGTCTCAGGTCTTGTAGCTTCATCCTGTTTGAATACTATTGTAATGAGATAAAAGCTTACCTGGATCAGTTGAATAATCTATGATGATCGAAACGGAAAAGAGCGGAGGCATATGCACTTAGTACAATTGCGACATGAGGGAGGTGAGCGGCGCGTAGCCTTAGTAGATGCAGAGCAATTACACCTTTTAACCAGACAGTATCCGACAACCTATCACTTGGCTTCTACGGTGGTCGATAGTAAGAAGTTGCTTTCACAAACCGTCGAAGGAGCATTATCTTCTATGGTTTTGGATTATGATGCCATATATCGCCAACGAAGCCAATGGCAGATCTTACCTGCTATCGATCATCCAAATCAATCGGAGTGTTTGGTCACTGGGACTGGCCTTACACATAAAGCAAGTGCTGCAAACCGGCAGAAAATGCATTTAGCTGCTGATGACCAAGACCTTACCGATAGTATGCAAATGTATTTATGGGGAGAGGAGAGAGGTAAACCCCCTGCCGGGAAAATTGGAGTGCAACCAGAATGGTTTTATAAGGGAAACGGCTCCGTTCTGAGAGCCCATGAT